>JAURKF010000265.1 GCA_030831885.1 Flavobacteriales bacterium | reverse complement strand
TTGTGTATTGGCAATCACATTGGCCATCGTGAACGTCTTACCCGATCCCGTCACACCAAGGAGTGTCTGGTATTTATCACCGCGCTCCACTCCTTCGGTAAGTTCCCGAATGGCCGTGGGCTGATCACCGCTTGGATTATAGGCCGAGGTAAGTTCGAATTTCACTTAGCAAAAGTAATCTCGACCATCTAGGCTGCTTCCTGCATGTTCGGAATAATTTATAATAAACGAGAATATCTTATTCGAATATGATTTAACATCGCGTCGTAATGGAACTCAACATCAACACGCCCGCGCTTTTATTTCCCGCCATCAGCCTAATTATGCTGGCCTATACCAACCGTTTTCTAGCGCTGGCAAGCGTAGTGCGCAATCTCCACGATCGGTATCATAAAATGGATGACTCCACCAAGCCACTTATCCACGCACAAATTAAAAATCTGCGCAGCCGCATGCGGATTATACGCAACATGCAAATACTTGGAGTAAGCAGCTTCATCATCGCCCTTGTTTGCATGTACATGATTAGTATTTCTCAGATGACCATTGCAGGCTACCTTTTCGGTGCATCTCTGGTGGTATTTGCCGTCTCACTGGTGCTTTCACTCACCGAGCTTTTCATCAGTACTCGCTCCATAGAAATCGAGCTGAGCGATTTGGAGTTGGATGCTGACGACTGACACTTGCCAAGAAAATCCAAATGCCCTGTTAATATCTCCTTCCAAGCGTTAATTTGCACTAAGCCGCACACCTTATTTTACGCGGTTGTACATGTCGAAACGACGCAAGAGAATACGAATAGCACAGTACATCTTCGTTGGTCTGGTGACCTTGATGTTCAGTTGCTATTTTGCGCTGCAGTTGCCTGCGGTGCAAACTTGGCTTGCGCACCGCTTAGCAGATTATTTCTCGCACGAGTGGAACACCCGTGTATCTATCGGAACGGTGAAAATTGATTTATGGGCCAACCTCCATGCTACCGACCTATACATTGAGGACCAACAAGGTGATTCCCTCATTTATGTTGCGGAACTTGAATCCGACAATTATTCATTCGACAGCGAATCCGGTAAGTTGGTCATCAACAGCCTGCACCTCGATAGGCCTTATTTCAATTTAGTGCGACATCAGGGAGATAGTTTGTTGAATTATTCCTTTCTGGTTGATTACTTTGAAACGAGCGATAGCACAAGTAAAAACTTCATTGCTCTTAACCATGCGCATCTATTGGGGGGCAGGTTCAATTATATTAATGAAAATCGCGATAGAGATACCACCTTTGGCATAGACTGGAATCATCTTCAACTGCGCAACATCGAACTCGAGGTGAACGAATTTAGAATGGAGGACGATAGTATCCATAGTTTCATTTCACACCTTGCATTGAGTGAAAAAAGTGGGTTTGAACTCAAAGAATTCACTCAAGAACTATCGGTGGTTGGCGGTAATGTCAGCATGAAAGATTCACGGCTCATTAGTGGAGAGAGCGACATTCAGGGTGATCTAGGTTTCACTTTTCAATCAGTAAACGATTTCGACTCGTTCGAAACGACAGTGCCTATGCTTCATGAATTCAGAAATGCGCGTCTGAATCTTAACGACCTCGCTTACTTTTCCTCGGATCTGAAGGGCATGGATATTCCGCTCATGATCGACGGGACTGTAAAAGGCACAGTAGCTAATCTTCACGCGCGTAACCTTCAATTGGAATACAAAAACAAAAGTCGATTTATAGGCAAGATAGATTTGGAAGGATTGCCGGATATTGATAGAACCTATATCACTATGGATATTGAAGAGCTCACTACGATAAAAGAAGAGCTCGAACAAATTCCATTACCGCCTTATGATGGAAAAACCTTTGTGAAAATTCCCGACAACATTGCCTACCTCGGTCAAATAACCTATCGGGGAGATTTCACAGGTTTCTTAAGCGATTTTGTAACATATGGCACAGTCTCAACAGACATTGGAAATATAAAAGCTGATATTTCTCTGAAGGAGGATGCCGCATTGCAAGACTTCTCCTACAGCGGTATGTTGGCTATTGATCAATTCCAATTGGGGAAATTTTACCAAACAGATATGCTTGGTACAATTAGCTGCGACTTGAATGTTCAAGGCTCCGGACTGCAACTGCAAAAAGTAAATGCTACTTTCGATGGCCAGATTCAAATGCTGGATGTGAATGGATACAGCTATCAAAATATCGTTGCCTCCGGTAATTTTAGGCATCGTGCATTCTCCGGTAATGTGGATATTGATGACCCGAATTTGGTAATGGCATTCTCGGGAGCCATCGATTTCGCATTACCCGAACCTATTCTTGACTTTTATGCAAGCATTCAACATTCCAACCCGGCGCAGCTTCATATCTTAAGTGGCTATGACTACAGTTCCCTCACCGGTGATATAAGCGTGCGCAGCGAAGGGCTAGAATTTGAAAAGTTCGTCGGGGATATTCAAATCAACGACTTGTCTTATTGTGCAAAAGATCGTGATTATGCCTTTAACCAAATGCATATTCATTCAACTCGAGCAGGAATACCAACTATCACAGTTCAATCCGACCTTGCATTTGCGGAACTAAAAGGAGACTTCAGCATTTCACAAATCACACCTGCCATTTCAGAAATTGCATCCACCATATTTCCATCATTCAAGCCTGCAATTCGGAAGCATAAAACTCAGAGTTTCACACTTGAGGCCCAGATTTACAATGCATCACCCATTACGGAAGTATTTATTCCTGAGTTAACCATTGCTCCCGGGACACGAATAAACCTCGAGATCAACGAACCTGAATCCTACTTTCAGACAATCATTTCGTGTCCGCGAATCACCTACCAGGACAATCAGATAGATGGCCTAATTGTCGATATTCACCATCCCGATGAGTCCTTCTATATAACAGCCTCTTGCGATATTCTAAATGCTTCAGACATTCGATTCAGAGATATTGCCTTGGACGGCCGTACCCAACAAGACACACTCTACACAGCTCTTT
>JAURKF010000264.1 GCA_030831885.1 Flavobacteriales bacterium | reverse complement strand
TTCAAGTCCACCACAATTCAATTGCTACCTCAATCGTCGTCCATCAATGAGCGCCTACACGTGCTCGATACGCATGTAAGGCTTACCCCTGCCGAAAAGCAGTCCTTCAACTTTTATCCCCACTTCACCAACCGAAGTGGAAACATGGGTATTTACGGCAATCTATCCTATACGCATCGCAATCTTTTTGGGGGTGCCGAGGCGCTCGATTTCAATATTGTAACGGGAGTCGAGGCTTCACAAGCCCTTGGCTTCTCCAGTGTAACCAACGACAACGCAGCCAATCAATTACAAAGTAACTTCAACCTCAACACCTTCGAAATTGGCCCCGAAATAACCTATCGCGTGCCTAGGCTTTGGCCATTAGGTTGCGATTTTACAGCTCAAAGCAGCGAGCCTCAAACCTCTTTGAGTGCTACCTTCAACTACCAGCGAAGACCTGACTATCAAAGAACACTTTCTCAAATCAGATACTCCTATGATTGGATTGAAAACCCCGATGCAGTGTCGCGTGTTTCATTAGATTTGGTTGAATTCAGTATCATTAAAATTGACAAATCACAGGTTTTCGAAGAATTCCTTCTCCGACTGAACGACGCTTTTTTGGCCAATAGTTATCAGGATCACCTCATTGTTGCCACCAACGCCTCTTACACCCTGAATACCCAGAAAGCTAAATATCAACCGCGCTATATTTATTTGCGAATGGGCGCGAGTGCTGCAGGTAATATGCTCAATGGAATCATGGATCTTACAGGGCAGCCTGTCGACACGCTCGATAGCCATCGTGTTTATGGAATACGTTTCGCCCAATATTTCCGCGGCGAAGTCGATTTTCGTTTTTACAGCAACGTGAATGACCGTAATGCCTTCGTGCTGCGCACCTATGGTGGATTGGGTGTGCCGAGAAAAAATGCAATTACACTACCATTCGAAAAAAGCTTTTTCAGCGGCGGTGCCAATGGTATGCGCGCCTGGCAGGCGCGTACGTTGGGCCCCGGCTCTTCGCGCGATGCTCTGCTTCCTCAAACATTCAACAATATCGGGGAGTTGAAACTCGAGGGTAATTTCGAATATCGCTTTAAGTTCACCAATCTAATCAACTGGGCTCTTTTTGCTGATGCGGGTAATATTTGGCTGCTTCATGAAGACAGCAATCGCAAAGGGGCCGACTTCAAAGCTAACCGATTTGTTAGTGAAGTTGCTATTGGAGGAGGACTAGGATTGCGACTCGACTTTGAGTACTTCCTGGTTCGTCTGGATGCGGGCATACAACTTAAGGATCCCGCCAAAGTGCAGGGCGAACGATGGCTATGGCAGCCGAAGGATGAATACCTAGCCTACCTCGCAACTACAGGAAATGCTGTCGATAGACTTAAGTTGCGCAACAGCACTGTCTTCAATCTGGGTATTGGATTTCCCTTCTGATGTGTCGTGAGCACCTAGCCGCCGCAACTGAAAATTTCAGATATGGCGGTATCCTTCCACTTCAATCCAGGGTACACATCCAAAATTGTAAAGCGAATTTTACCACGATTTTCGCCCATTTTGTCCAAGGCCGAGGTAAAATCCTTAGGAAATTTAAATTCCTGAATCCCCATTACATCTGCCAATTCAATGATACAGTAATCCTTAGAGTCCAGAGAAACTTTGAGCTGCTTAACTCTACTGTTGTTTTCCCAACTTGAACGACTTGCCTGGTAACCATTCAATATAGACACTGTTCCATCGCCCATTGGGCTCCAGTTCATTACCTCAATATACTCACCAATGCCATAATCAGCATCACCTTCTACCCATGCCGAGGTCGGATTGTCATCGCTCAGGTTGCGCACATTATAATTATACTTACCCTGAGGCGCAAGGGTTGAAGAAACCATTAAATCGTCTTCATAAAAACCTCCGCACATCATGCCAGTCCAAACCCATGTAGGTGTAGGGCCTTCCATTTCCTCTTCCGGTTTGCTTCCCCAATCAACAAATCGATGATTGTCGGACTGAGCCTTCACTATGGTTAGCGTCGTTTCAGACTCAGAGGCAGGAGCTTCCGATTCGGTCCTAGCCGGTTCAGCAGAGGAAGGCGCAGACACCGCATTGGAGTCAACATTTCCACTTCCTGAATTGCTTTGGCAACCACACAATATGGTAATGACAGAAGCAGAGAATATGAGAATCGCCTTCTTCATAGATTTTTATTTCAATTCTTGTTTTTTTAAGTAATGTTTAATGCCGTAAAATTAGAATAATGACAACCATTAAGTGATTCCATCGTCAACAGATTTTAAACACACAAAAGGAGATAGGACTAACTTTGTTACTTCAGTCGAATTCGCTGGCCAATCCTCAAGGTAGATTCAGTCGTTAGGCCATTTAGAACGAGCAACTTCGTACTGCTTTTGCCATATTTTCTGGCAATACTATATACGGTATCTCCCGATCGCACCATGTGATAAGAGGGGGCGGACGCGTTCGAATTTGATTCTGTATAAATCGATTGCAATCTGGTTGATGACTCTGTGCGAACATCTGAAAGCTGAGAAGCGTCTGTCTTAACAACCGATTCCGCCACCTGAAGGTGTTTCCTGTGCAAAACCAAGGTATCTGACTTCAACTGCTTTTTGGCCCAATCAATAATCAATAGTGGGTCAAATGCTCGATCTAAATAACGCATTTCAAAATGAAGATGCTCGCCCGACCATTCAGCTCCAGTATTTCCCCCGGTGCCAATTACTGCCCCAGCCTCTACCCATGCATTGGGCTTTACTTTAATGTCTGTAAGATGAGCGTAATAAGTCTCCAACCCGTTGGCATGCCTCAACACTACCAAGTTGCCAAAACCGCCGGTATTGAACTGCGCATATCTCACCTTTCCAGGCATTGCAGCCTTCACAGCATCACCGCGATTCAGGTGAATATCAAGCCCTTTGTGCATTGTTCCCCAGCGTGGACCAAAAGGTGAATTAATTCCCCCATTGCGAGGAATACAAAACTCAATATCTGAATCACACATAACGAAATACATGGAATCCGGAATTGGCACCTTAGACGGGTATGAATATGAAAATAGGTTTGTATTATGCCAGTACTTACCAAATACATTGACTGTATCAAACAAGCAAGTGGCAGGATCCGGAAAGTGAGCTTCCACAAAGACAACCGAATCATTGGAACTTCTGAAGTATGCAATTTTGTCTGCTGCAACTTTCTTCGGAATTGGCATGAATGCCATAATCGCAACCAGCCCCAGAGGAAAAGCTAAAAATGATAGAATATGAAACTTATAATTCATCATTAACCAACTGACTAGTTCGATTTTTTTGCGGGCGGCAAAAGTACTCCGTCTCATGTACTTGCACAAAATATTAAAAGCGCAATGTTCTTAACGAAATGTTAAGTGTTAAACTTCAGAATCACACAACAAATTGCACATTGTTGTTTTTCAACTGTTTACAGATTGGTAAGCCGTAGGGATAGAAACATATTTCCCAAATTCGATTAGAAAGCTTACAAAACGGATATGAGCAGCTAAATAGATAAAGTTCAGATAATCAAATAAGAGTCGTCCCATTGAAACATGAAAAAAGACTCCAATCGAATAACCGTCTATCCATAACAGGAACAAGCGCATCATTCAATTTGAGAGCAATGAAATATGGAATAATGGACTTCAGTTATCAACCCTAAAAATGGATAACTCAGCACATGCGATGCTATATATGCATTCTACTGAAATACATTAAGGCCCAATTGTTGGCAAGCCCCAAATCCATGAAAAAACTATTCGCACTTCTCATGCTATTCGCGACAATTCAATTGTCGGCGCAACCCAATCGATCGTACACCATCAAAGATAAAAAAGCAATAAAAACATTCGAAGAGGCGCTAGCCCTTTACAATCAGTTTGATTATCAGAAGGCTCTTGAAACACTTCAAAATCTCATATCCGAAAAGCCCGATTTCATTGAAGCTCAACTAATGCTCGCTCAACTTTATGACGAAACCGGAGCCACGGAAAAAGCGATTGAGCCCCTTAAAAAGGCTATCTCAATTGACGAAAAATTCTATCCGGCCGCGTGGATGATGCTTGCCGAGTGCTACTTCGCCCAAGGATCCTATGAGGACGCGGAGAAAGCGATTTCGGAATTCATTCCATATCCGAAAAACGACCTCAAGATGGAGAAACGTGCGCAACTCATATTGAGCAGTTGTGTTTATGCTAAAAGCGCCCTCCAGCATCCTGTCCCTTTTGACCCCATTAACCTGGGCCCCGATGTAAACTCCAGTTTTAACGAATACTATCCGTGTATTACGGCTGACGAGCAGACATTGCTATTTACGCGTCGGATAGAAGATCCCCAATCGAGCGCTCGCAAGCAGGAAGATTTTTATATCAGCAAACGCACCTCAAAGGAATGGGGGCATGCCCAACCTGTATTAGAAATCAATACTGAAAAGAATGAAGGTGCGCCCACTCTGAGCGCCGATGGACAAATGCTCATTTTCACTGCCTGTGAATCGGCCGATGGAACCTGGGGCGGAACACGCCAAGGCTACGGAAGCTGTGACCTCTTCTACTCAATGCGCACAGCGAATGGTTGGACAGAGGCTGAAAATATGGGTAACACCATCAATAGTTCAACATGGGAGAGCCAGCCAAGTTTTGCAGCCAATGGGCGAACGCTTTATTTCGTGAGAGGCAAGAGAACGGCATTGGGAATCAAAGAGCAAGATATCTATTACAGCTATTTGCGCGAGACGGGAGAGTGGGCCGTACCGGTGAAAGTGCCGGGAAGAGTGAATACTATTTTCGAAGAAGAAAGCGTGATGATTCATCCCGATGGTCACACCCTTTACTTCAGCAGCAATGGTCATTCAGGTATGGGGGGGCTGGATATTTTCATGAGCCGTCTGCTACCAAGCGGTGAATGGGACACCCCTGTTAACTTAGGCTACCCAATCAACACCTTTAAAGACGAAAACTCAATTCAGGTAACCGCTCGTGGTGACATAGCCTTATTTGCCAGCGATCGCTTTGGCGGTCAGGGAGGATTAGACCTATATCAATTCAACCTACCCGCGCGCGTTCAACCTGCACTCGTAACGTATGTAGCAGGTATCATAAGTGATAAACTCAGCTATAAGAAGTTGGAGGCACGTCTGGAATTAATTGATCTCGAAACAGGAAAAACGATCACCGAATCATACAGCAACCAAGGAACGGGAGACTACTTGCTGTGCATTCCGGCAGGTAAGGATTATGCATTGAACGTTAGCAAAACTGGATATCTCTTTCACTCGGAAAATTTCTCATTGAAAAACTTTGAAGGCTATGAACCCTACCGACTCGATGTGGAACTTCAAAAACTACGTCCGGGTGCGAGCATTGTCCTGAACAATGTATTTTTTGAAACCGCCAAATGGGAACTCAAGCCAGAGTCGATGGTGGAGCTCGATCGTCTGGTCGATTTACTTAAAGCCAATCCTGAGAAGAAAATCGAAATAGGCGGACACACCGACAATGTGGGCAGCGATGATACCAACCTCACCTTATCGAACAACCGTGCGCAAAGCGTAGTTGACTACCTGATTAAAAAAGGTATTCCCTCAGCCCGATTAACGGCAAAAGGGTATGGAGAGACACAGCCGGTTGCAACAAATGATACTGATGCAGGACGCGCTAAAAATCGTCGAACTGAATTTCGGGTAATTGAGTGAAAAACGAATAGTGAACAGTAAAAAGTGACTCGTGAGATAGTTCACTCTCACTTCAACGGCCTATTCCCTTCATAGCCTATCCGGCTGCTGCAATACCGCACAAATACCACAACATTCTAGATCCCACGTTGCCATTCCAATCGTCGGAACCCGGCGCAACTTCAACAAGGTCAAAGCCGATGACGGTTTTACCATATCGCTTCAATGATGAGAGTAAATAGGTTGCTTCCTCAAATGACAAACCTCCCGGAACAGGAGTTCCTGTATTAGGACACAACGTTGGATCGAGACCATCGATATCAAAACTGATGTGAACCTTTTGTGGGAGTTTTGCAATGATGGAATCCACCTGCTGAGACCAATTCATACCTTGAAAAGATTGGTGCTTCAGAAATGAATCTGTGAATACGTGTACACGATTTTTCTCGCGGTCGGCTACCTCCATCTCTTCTGCACAAAAATCACGAATACCCACTTGAACCAACGAGGTGAGCTGAGGAAGACTTAATGCATTGAACATAATGGAAGCGTGTGAATACGAGAAACCTTCGTAAGCAATTCGCAAATCCTTGTGCGCATCGATATGGAGTATTCCAAAGGCTTCATGACGCTTGGCTTGCGCTCTGAAGTAACCGAGAGGCGTTGAGTGATCGCCCCCTACCAAACCCACTATCTTTCCTGCGTCCAACCAATGACTCACCTTCTCCTCCACCCATTGATTCATTTGTTCGCAAGCTGCATTAATCTCCACCTGAAGCGCTTTCGCTTCTGTATTCGTCATTACATCGATCCCATCCTCCCACATATCAATAATGCGCGCAGCCTTTTGCTTCAAATCCGCACTGCGCAACAACATATCTTCCGGTACATCCATCATGGCTATGCCTCTCTTCCACAACTCGGGAAACTCCGGGTGATACAAATCGACCTGGAAACTTGCTTCAAGAATGTGCGCAGGACCTTCGCTGGTGCCAGCTCCGTAACTTGTGGTAACTTCCCATGGAACAGGTATAAGCACAATGTCACTTTCCTCAGGAGTAAAGGGTAATCCGTAAATGTTGGCATCTTTAAGCCCGGCAGAATTAGGATTAAACGACGCGATTTTTTCGTGTTTGTTCATGCGGCCGAAATTAGCAGAATTGTGGGCTTTCCAAGAAGCCGTGAGACCTTGTTCATACATCAACACTAATCGGTTGATATCTCCCTATTTACATCGTTGGATTCAGTCCGAAGATGCCCCTAATTTGCCTCGCATTCATCAAAAGAAAGAAATCTCCTGCAAGGTAATTTCTACTCTTAATTTTCTTCGATAGCTGCGCGAACATTGGAACGAGATGACGGACGGTTCGCTGATAGTAAAGTGTTGTTCTTGTTGGAACAAGCTTGAGCAGATCGATAGAACAATACCTAAGCAAATACTTCAGCCAATGGCTGATTATTTGAAACTCATTCGTCGGTTTTCAAGTCGCCGATGTGTTGGATACAACTTATTTGAGTTGAGTAACTGTTCATGGTTTTTTTGGTTAATGGGAGAAACCACCTTTCGTCGAGGGTGGTTTTTTCTTTTTATTCTATTTGCCGTTAAACTCGAAAAATTTTAGTCCTTCGAAGGTTTCCAATTAGCAATGCTCTCCACTGAATTTTTAAAACGTGCCATAATGGTATCTTCTAGTACAAAAGGCACCTTTCTGTATCCAGGCATTAAAAAGCTTCCCGTATAAACCGGATTCGAGGAGCGAATTCGTTCCTCGTCCACATTCAATACATGGGCAATTGCCTTAATGAGTATGGGTTTATCTATAATTACAGGTTGAAAATGCCCCAAAATATCGAAGCAATTGTTTAGCTGATTCTCGCTTCGTGCAAAACGAAATAGCTCAAACGTATAGGCCTGAAATCTCAAGTAATCTGCTAACTCAGGTCTGAGCGCATCCAAAAAACGTAACCCACGCAGAGCGAAATCGGTATCAGCAACCTCCATCATACCCCATCGATAAGCGACCGATACGCGCATATAGTCCCCACTATACTCACTCGAAAGATAGGCGATGTATTTCAAGGCAGCATCGGTAGTGAAATCACCTCCCAACCGTTCATCAACCAGCGTATCGACACGCAGTTTTTGCCTCCGCGCAATCTCAGTTGTCATGGCCCAAAGACCGGCGAAATCCTCATATCTGAATTGCTGATTGCAACCGGATAGGACCAACGGTAGCAGGGCAATATCCGGATGCAAGTGAAGCTGCTCGGCTTTGCGCTTGAATAATGGTCCATACAAATCGGCCATGGCAACAACCGATAGATATTGATTGCAATCGCCATTGGGAAACCACAATTGTTGAAATCGATCGATATGTTGCTGTTCAAGTACAATAGGTTCGCCGAACAATAAAAACTCTCCAGCCTTGGGGAGAGTCCATAAAGTCCTTGAGCAATCAAAATAGCCGGGGTTAGACAGACGAAGCTCTTTGCACAACCATTGATTGGCTGAAGATTCCAATACTTCGCGCTGCATATGATCAAATTGCTGCTGAGCCAACAACTTGAGATTCGTGAGAATACAAAAAGAAACCAATATGAACTTCAATCGGTGCATTGCGCAAAATAACGAAGTGATAGGAGTATGTAAATATTTCGAATTCAAAAGAATTCTAAGCGATTGAATACTGCATCGTTATTTTCGCCACAGCAATACCACATTATGAATAACCGTGCGATTTGGCCTACGGTGCTTGTAGCATCGCTCGGCTACTTTGTAGATATTTTCGATTTACAATTATTCAACATCGTCAGTCAGGCAAGCCTGAAAGGCATTGGTATCAGCGACCCTGCCTTGCTGGCCGAATATGACTATACCCTATTTCTATGGCAAATGTCGGGAATGCTCATTGGTGGACTAGTTTGGGGAATTCTGGGTGACATCAAAGGGCGACGCAACATTCTAATGGGCTCGATACTCATTTATTCGCTTGCCAATATTGCTAATGCATTTGTTACGGATATCCAATGGTACGCTATTGTCCGTCTTATTGCAGGTATTGGTCTTGCCGGAGAATTAGGCGCGGCCATCACGTTGGTTAATGAAATTCTTAAAAAAGAAAATCGCGGATATGGGACGATGGTCATTGTCACGATGGGGGCACTCGGTGCGGTGGCAGCTGTTTACATCAACAAACTTGAACTTTCCATGTTCGGGCTTGCCCAATGGCAAATCATGTACATTATTGGAGGATTACTTGGTTTGCTTTTGCTAACACTGCGTGCCGGCACCCACGAAAGCCATATGTTCGACGATGTGAAGCAAAAGCTGGTTTCAAAGGGGAACTTCTTCATGCTATTTGCCACTCGCAAGCGCGCCACACGCTATCTCGCGTGCATTGCCATGGGATTGCCTGTTTGGTTTTGTGTAGGAGTATTGACGAAATTCTCTGCCAAGTTCGCTCAACTCGGCGGCGCCACAGGCGGCACATTTGAAGTTGGGCAAGCCATTGTGTTCACTTACCTGGGACTTTCCGTTGGAGATTTGATGAGCAGTTATCTGAGTCAACTGCTCAAAAGTAGAAAGCGAGTTGTATTTGGATACCTTGTATCCTGTGTGGCAATAATCCTGGTGTTTCTGCTTGGCCGAGGCTTTTCTGTTTCATTTTACTATTTCCTTTGCTTCCTCATTGGCGCGGGCACAGGATACTGGGCACTCTTTGTAACTATTGCCTCCGAAACCTTCGGTACGAACATCCGCGCAACAGTAACCACAACAGTACCCAACTTCGTACGAGGAGCTACAGTACCAATTGTACTATCCTTTAAATCACTTACGGCGACCATGGGAGAAGTAAATGCCGCACTCATCATTGGCGGAATATGTTTAAGTCTCGCCCTTCTTTCCTTATTGGTTTTGTCCGAAACTTTCGGTCGTGATTTACATTTTGTTGAGGAAGAGAATTTAGCGTGACCAATTATACAGCAGATAAAAAGCTCTAGACTCTCGGTATCGCGGATATGAGTAAGCCATTAAAAAGTATGTAGAAATAAAGATTCTATATTTGATGCATTACAAATATTTTTCAGTCAATCTTTAAATAGATTTCTACGTCCAATGTATATTACTTTCTCGGCTGTTCTGCTATTGCTCCTTGCAGGTACAATCTACTCTCAGGATTATACACCATCGGCTTTGGATAAGGTCCTTTCCAGACATACCGGTATATACCAAAGTATCGAGGCCTGTCATGTTAGTATGCCTCGCTTTACAGATCTCGATGGGCCGATGTTAGAAGTGAATATTATGGCGACCAATGAATTTAGGAGTGATATAACGGGTAGTATGGAAAATCAGTACTATATCCAATTCGACTACCGCGAAGATTATTCAGGTCAGAATCCGGAAATCAATCATCACCAAGGTTTCGCTCAAATTATCGATGCAAAAGAGCAAGGTAATATTATCTACCTAACTCTCAATTCCATGTCCTACTCAGAATATTTCGATCAAGAGGAGTCTGATCGAACACTGCAGGAATTCGAACAGCAATTTCAAATGACAATTGAGGTTCAGAATGATGGTAAGGTGAAAATTAAAACACTTAATCCTCCAAAGATTTGCCCTCTATGCTGGAAATTCGATGGAATAGTTCTATTTCCATTATTGTGGAGTTTAGGAGGAGCGAAATAGAAATCAAAATGTTGCATTTTTTCGAAAAGAAAACATTGCTGTGTGAACTATGAATTCAGATTCCAAAGAAAATCAATTCTCCTCGCGCTGGATACTACTCTCCGCGATTACACTTGGGCTCCCGTTTATTTTACTTTTCGCCTACAACTATTCATCTGTTGAAATTCGAATATTCGAAACACCCCTCAAGAAAATCGACACCATTGACTCGCTTAGTATTTGGCAAGAAATGTTAGACTATGGTGAGAGCAATGCATATCAATCTCCTTCTTTTCCGTGGATTAAATTGCTTGAACGGCATCCTGCGAACGATTCCTCAATCCCTATTAACATTCCTTTATCTATAGGAATTGTTCAGGCAGATAGCATGGCGACCGACATTCAAGATCCGCAAGATATCGAGGATACCACCAAATTGGAAAACAAGCCAGAGTTCTTATATATAGCCGATACCACTTCGTTCGTCACTGTGGAGAAAACAGATTCAAGCGAGCAGCGAATCCTACTTATCGGTGATTCGGAAGCCGGAGGCCTTGTGCATCTTTTCAATGATTATTGTGTAGAAAACGGACATAAGCTAGTTGCCACTCTCGTTTGGAATTCTGCAACAACCTACAATTATGGATATTCCAGCAAGGTGGATAATCTTATCAAGCAATATCAACCTTCTCTTATTGTAATTGTCCTAGGACTAAATGAGCTTTATGCAAGGGATTTGGCAAAACGCTCAAATGCAGCTAACCTGCTAAGAGCAAAGTTGGGAAGCACTCCCTACCTATGGATAGGGCCCGCAAATTTCATGGAGGACTATGGCATCAACAAAGTATATGAACAAACCGCTACACCGGAGCGTTTTTTCCTTTCCAAAAACTTGAGCCTTCCAAGAGGAGACGACAAGCGACATCCCAACCACCAGGGTTATAAAATATGGATGGAGCATATTGCCCATTTCATTCAGGGAAGCGATATCTATAATTTCAAATTTGATATCCCAAAAAAATTCGGACATAAAATGTCAGGTAAAGTCATTCATTCCAATGCGGCCACCGACCGCGGATATTAAGCCATGATCGAAAAATTTCTATCCGACATACAGTGGGCATTCTATTATTCCTTCGAGAAACCCTGGTTCTTCACCGAATACAGCTTCCTGCTTTGCTTTTCCTTCTTTATGATTGGTTACGCGTTCCTATCCAAGAAGGCGTCGCTTAAATTAACGTACCTCATCCTGTTCAGCCTCTTTTTCTATTACAAATCGAGTGGCCCCTTTCTTCTGCTTTTCATGGGAGTTATCATTTGCGACTTCTTTCTTGCGCAATGGTTGAATAAGCTTGAGGGAGTAAGGAGAAAAATCCTATTAATTTTCACACTCATCTATAGTCTTTCGTTTCTATTATATTTTAAGTATGCCAACTTCATCATTCTTAATTTGAATGAATGGTTTCATACTCAATTTTCAGAACACGATTTGTTTCTTCCAATCGGAATATCGTTTTACACATTTCAATCTATCAGCTATCTGGTTGATGTTTACCGCAAGGAAATTCCGCCTTCTACCCGTGTTATTGATTACGGATTTTACATGACCTTCTTTCCTCATTTGGTTGCTGGGCCTATTGTGCGGGCAAAAGACTTTCTGCCGCAGATTTACAATCCCATTGCACTGAATGCAGTAATCGCCAAAGCAGCGCTCTTTAGAATCACTATTGGTCTGACGAAGAAACTCCTCATCGCCGATTATCTTGCCAAGTATGTCGATATGCTTCATCAAGCACCAGAGGGATTCAGCGGATTTGAACATTATGTCTCCATGTACGCCTATGCGTTTCAAATTTATTTCGATTTCTCAGGATATTCCGACATAGCGATTGGCATTGCACTCATGCTCGGTTACAAACTCAAGGAAAACTTCGACAACCCATATGGTGCCAGCAACATCACTGTATTTTGGAGAAAATGGCACATCTCGCTGAGTTTGTGGCTTCGCGACTACATCTATATTCCTTTAGGCGGAAATCGCAAAGGAGTTTTTCTTATGTATCTATTTCTAATGGCCACGATGCTCATAGGAGGATTTTGGCATGGTGCCGACTGGAAATTTGTCTTTTGGGGAATGGGGCATGGCCTCTTGCTGGTCGGGCACAAATTGATATTTCCAAAGGAAACCAGATCGAATTGGGTCATACGTGCAGGAGGCATAATACTCACTTTCCACTTTGTTGCCATTCTTTGGATTTTCTTCCGTTCGTCAACCATCAGTGGCTCATTTGCAAGCATTCAGAAAATAGTTCTTGAAAATAACCTCCTGGAAATAGCCGGCTTTTGGATAGCGCGTCCTGAAGTGCTCATTCTACTTGCGATTTCTGCACTGATTGTTTTCTTCCCAAGTAATTATAAACAAAAACTGATTTCTCACACTATCTCATTACCCTTGTACCTATGGCCCATTTTCATTCTTGTAATCCTTCAAATTATAGTGCAATTGCGCGACAACTCCATACAGCCCTTTATATATTTTCAATTTTAACCGTCCTGCTATCCAAAACCGCACGTGCACAAGAGATACCGTGTGCGTATGAATTTGTGCCGCTGCAGCAAGGAGAGATTGTAAAGGCTGCACTAAACGACTCTTTATTGCATGGAAGCGGAGTTTATCGTATCATTCATTTTGGAGATAGCCACATTCAGGCCGACCGTATCACTTCCACTCTGCGTAAGGAATTTCAGCAGATAGGTGGCAACGGAGGATCGGGTATTTTATTCCCCTACAGTTTATGCGGAAGCTATGGACCCAGCGGTGTAGAAACAACCATAACCGGTAAATACACATATGCCACCCAGCTGAAAAACCCCTCATCGTTACCCATTGGCGTCATGGGATATACAATTTCGCTTCAACAAGGAGCACAGCTCTCGATGGCCTTCGATGAAGACTTCAAAGGAAAGAAAAGCAACTCAATTACTATTTGGATTCATTCACCTGCAGATACAAATCACGTATTGCTCGATTCAACTTGGAAACTGGTCAATCGCATGTCGATAGGAATGGATATTTACTCATACACTTTCGAGACTTCAGATGTGCCCGACAAGATTACTTTCACTGCGGGTGTTGCTACATCCTTTTGGGGCCTCGAGTTCAATCAGGGTAATGGGCTGTGCTACCAACAAAATGGCTTGGTCGGGGCACAATTTTCACATCTCATTACACACGAAGAATATGTGATCCGTCAACTCACGGCAATCAAGCCCAATATGATTGTTTTTTCCTACGGCACCAATGAAGCCTACGAAGTAATTGACACGCTGTCCTACTTCAGGAAGGTTTCGCGCTTCATCAAACGAATACAATCAAGCATACCGGGAATTCCCATTCTCATAACCAACGCGCCCGACACGCGCAGTTCAGGCAAAACACCTCCAAGCCAAATTCATGTGAATGAAGCGCTTCGTAAAGTTTCGTTGCAATGCAATACAGCATACTTCGATCTCAATCAAGCAATGGGTGGATGGGGTTCCCTATACACGTGGAATAAAAAAGGATTCGTGCTGAAAGATCTGCTTCATTTCAATAAAGATGGCGCTCGGTTGCTTGGAATGCTCATGACCTATGCCATGTTCACAGCAGCCGATATAGGCGAGAGCAACACTCTTATTTCGATGAAAAGCGAAATAGAGTCAACCCTTTGCAAACGTCAGAACGAACCTGCTATAACCGAAGTTCCTCCGCCAATCGAAAAACCGAAACAGCCGGTAGAGAAAAAGAAATCTAAACCAACAACGGTCAAGTCCAGGATTTACGTTGTAAAAAATGGAGATACATTATCCGGTATAGCAAAAAAGACAGGAACCACAGTGAAGAATCTAACAACGAAGAATAAGATATCGGCGAATGAATTGATTCATCCGGGGCAAAAGTTGAAGTATTAATACGAGGTTGGAGGTGCGAGTTAGTAGCTTTCAGTTTATCTTGTATGATTAATGAATAGAGTATAATGAACTTCAACGAATCGATTCGCAAGGTCATAACAGCTTCATCGGTCGGTACCATGATAGAATGGTACGACTTCTACATATTCGGAAGCCTGGCCCCTATTATCGCAACGCAGTTTTTTCCCAAGGAAAATCTTACGGCCGCATTTTTAGCTACACTCGCTGCCTTCGGAGTAGGTTTCGTAATACGGCCGTTTGGGGCATTGGTATTTGGAAGGCTTGGTGATATTGTAGGTAGAAAACACACCTTCCTGTTGACGCTGCTTATTATGGGAGGTTCAACATTCGTGATTGGTCTGATACCATCCTACGAAAGCATAGGTATTGCGGCACCTATTATAGTATTCCTATTTCGAGCACTTCAAGGCCTTGCCCTTGGCGGTGAATACGGCGGTGCCGTCATTTACGTTGCGGAACATGCCCCCGATCATAAAAAAGGCTACTACACAAGCTTCATTCAAACAACTGCAACCATTGGCTTACTGCTTTCACTCATCGTCATTTTAGGATGCCGATCGCTGATGTCGCCCGATGATTTTAACAGCTGGGGTTGGCGACTTCCATTCCTTTTTTCACTCCTCTTGGTGATAATCTCCTACTACATCCGAACAAAAATGGAAGAGTCTCCTGTGTTCAAAGAGCTGAAGGCACAAGGACAGACTTCTAAGAATCCGTTAAGGGAGAGTTTTGGAAAATGGAGCAACTTAAAGTATGTCCTCATTGCTCTTTTCGGTGCTGCAGCAGGCCAAGGTGTGGTGTGGTACACCGGGCAATTTTATGCGATGAACTTTTGCATTAAAACATTGAATATTGAATCCTCTCAAATTCAATGGATGCTCATACCCGTGTTATTGTTGGGTACGCCTTTCTTTATTCTGTTTGCCACATGGTCGGATCGAGTGGGCCGAAAATGGATCATGCTAACCGGGATGGCAATTGCTGCATGCAGTTATATGCCCCTATACAAGCAAATGGCAGCACAAGCAGACTGGAAAACCTGGACTCCCAATGTAACTGGTGCTGAGCAGCCGCACATAACAGCACGTAAGTTGCCAAACACATTTGAGCTAACCATACTCCATACCTATACGAATGGGGGCAGTAGAGCGGAAGTAATCGAATATTTGGATGAATCGAGAAGCAAAGTCTTGAAAACAACAAATACTATCGAATTGCCATCGGGCAATATCCTTGTTATTGCAATCATAATTTTTATTCAGCTCTTGTTTGTATGTATGGCATACGGCCCCATTGCAGCTTTCCTTGTCGAACTATTCCCACCAAAGCTGCGATACACATCTCTTTCTCTACCCTATCACATCGGTAATGGTGTTTTTGGTGGCTTAACCCCGCTAATTGCCGAGTCGATGGTAGTGAGCACGGGTAACATATTTTCCGGTCTTTGGTATCCGATAGCGATTGCCGGATTGACCGCAACATTGGGATTTTTTCTGATTAAAGAGAAATGAAAATTCGAATCGACAATGGCTACTGCCATGCATTCATTATTAACCCTTACGCGGTGGACGTCGCCTGAAGCGGTTTTGCCTATTATCTCTTCCGGCGGCCGGAGCATCGGTCATTTGAGGCGCGGGCCCGAGAGACTCGGGAAGAGCTAACACGTCGATGGATTTATCAATAAGTTTCTCGATGCGTCGAAACCCGCGAATGTCATCCGGTGAAACGAGGGTAATGGCTTCACCGCTTCGCTGAGCGCGCGCCGTTCTACCAATACGATGCACATAATCTTCGGCATCGCGCGGTACATCGAAGTTTACCACCATATCGATTCCGTCCACATCAATTCCTCTGCTAATTACATCAGTCGCGACAAGTACATTGATTTGCTTGTTTCGAAAACGACGCATTACCTCTTCGCGTTGGTCTTGTTCAAGGTCGCTTGAAATACGATCGGCTTGCACTCCCGCCTGCACGAGTTTTCTATGCAATGCGCTAACCGCTTGCTTGCGTGAACAAAATACAATTATGCATTGATCCTTCCGCGATTCATCACGGAGAATATGGAGCATGAGTGCAAGCTTTTGAGATTCATGCACCATATACACGCCCTGCTTGACCTTTTCCGCCGGCTTCGATATCGCGATACTTACTTGCTCGGGTTCACGCATAAACGTTTTCGCTAGTTGCGCAATTCCCTGTGGCATGGTAGCCGAAAACATGAGCGTTTGTCTGTTTTCATTCACACCTCGAATGATGCGGAACAAATCGGGCTGAAAGCCCATATCGAGCATTCGATCTGCCTCGTCTAAAATCAAAAAACGCAAGCGCGAAAAATCAACATGGCCCACATTCATATGGGATATGAGACGACCCGGTGTAGCAATGATGATATCTACACCATTAACTATTGCTTGTTTTTCCTGATAAAAATCTTGTCCATCCCCACCGCCATAGATAGCAACAGATGAAGTACCGGTAAAATAAGAATATGCCTCAACTGCCTGATCTATTTGTAAAGCAAGTTCTCGAGTAGGTACAATAATAAGGGCCTGTGTTCCTACATGATCAGGTTTGTCCATGATCATATTGAGGATGGGCAGAACAAAAGCGGCAGTTTTACCGGTACCGGTTTGTGCAATGCCGATAAGGTCTTTTCCTGAAAGAATCACAGGAATGCTTTTCTCTTGTATAGGTGTTGCATTCTTGTAATTCATCGAGAGAATACCCTCGAGAAGTTGCTCATGCAGGTTGAGTTCTGTAAATTCCAACTGAATGTGGGGGTGTGATGCAGCTTAGAATGGGAGATCGTCTTCCATTTCCGCTGCTGTGGGTGGCATGGGCGGAGGCATAGGCGGCCCTGGTTGCTGACCGTTATCGCTTCCCTGGCCTTCAATTTTCCAGGATACCAAACTATTGTAATATTTGCCTTGATACTCGCGCCCGCGGATATCAAAAAAAACCTTGATGCGATCGCCGGGGCTATAGGATGTAATGAGGCTACCGTTTTCCTTCAGCAGTTCAAATTGAATGTCTTGAGGATATTTTTCTTCGGTGGTAACTACAAACTCACGCTTGGTGAATCCGCTTGCAAAGGTTTGCTCATCGCGGATTAACTTTACTTTTCCAACTAATTCCATGGTTCTAATATGAGTCGCGAATTTACGACTGAATTCTGCCTTTCCCTCTTTCTGTTCACAAGTATGCAAGAACCCAAAGTGACTTCGTGCGATGTTACCCCTATCGAATCATTCATCACTCCCCTCGCTCACGCTCCCTGCGTAAATCCTTCTCTTTCGTGTCTGCGCGTTTATCACCGATGTTTTTACCCTTTGCCAATGCAATACGCAACTTAGCGTATCCCTTTTCGCTGATGAACAATAAAGTTGGCACAATCGTGATTCCGGCATCTTTCAGTTTGCGATCAATTTTTCTCAGCTCAATGCGATTGAGCAACAGTTTACGCTCGTTGCGCTCCTTGTGCTGGCTATACCCCGCGTTGGAGTATGGACCAATGTACATATTGATTACGAAAAGCTCACCATTGCGCATTTTACAATAAGCATCTCCGATATTGGCCTTGGCTGCCCGAATGCTCTTGATT
>JAURKF010000263.1 GCA_030831885.1 Flavobacteriales bacterium | reverse complement strand
CGAAGGCGAAGCCACGCTCAATGGAAATCTATATGAAGGTGAAGTCTCGCACTTGTCATTTTGGAACTGCGGCATTTCTGTCGAGGCTCATTCATTTACACTGACGCTTTTGGACGCTGCCCACGGCGGCAGCGCTGCCCAGATTGAAGGGGCGCATGTAGTAATCACCAGTGAGGAGTTTGGTTCAAGCGATGGCTATACTGATTCCAATGGTGTGGTAACGGGGTTGGTGCCCGCCAACAATTCTTTGGACGTGAAGGTGAATATCATCTGCAATAACCTGGATGAGTTGATTTACACAGCAACAATTGACCCGCTCACTGCGGATTATAGCACAACCTGGAGCATCACTGAGATGCCTGTTGGTGTGGCAAGTGTCCAAGGGCAGCTGATACAGGAAGGACAACCTGTTGATGGCTATGTGTATCTGGAAAATGGCAGTTATACCTCCACCACGAATGGTTCTTACGAGTTGCTAGCCTGCACGGGCAGCGGTGTGTTGACTGGTTGGACTTATGAAGGCAATACTATTTGTACAGCTAATACACAGGCGGTAACGCTGGTAGCCGGTGTAAATGCATTCGATGTTACAGTGCTCAATTGTGTTACTTATGGCCAACCGGGCCCCGGTGGCATCGACCAGGAGGGCGATGCGTTCACTTCGGTGATTATTGGCTCACAGGAGTGGATGAGCGAAAACTTGAGTGTGGCGAGTTATGCGGATGGCACGCCCATTCCGAAGGTAACCGATCAGAATGCATGGGCATCACTCACCACCGGTGCGTGGTGCTGGTTCAACAACGATAGCGCAACGTATGCTGCATCTTATGGCTGTTTGTATAATTGGTACACCTGTGTGGATCCAAGGCTGCTTTGCCCGGTGGGCTGGCATATGCCTACTGATGCTGAATGGAGCACAATGATTAATTTCTTGGACCCCGATGCTGATGGAGGGGTTAATCTGAACATGGCAGGTGGCATGATGAAGACGACCGGAACCGTTGAGGCGGGCAACGGACTTTGGGCTGCACCCAATATGGGAGCTTCGAACGTGAGTGGTTTTTCAGGGGCACCCGGGGGCCTCCGCTCCGGCAACTTTCCAGGAAATTCGAACAGCAATAGCGTTTACGGTAACTGGTGGAGTTCTTCGGAAGATGGTCCTTCCTATGGCTTGATACGCGTTTTGGTTAATAACAGTGGCACTGTCTATCGAAGCTCCGATGCGAAGGATTCCGGGTTTTCTGTTCGTTGCGTGAAGGATTGAGCTGCTCGGTTGCACGGGGAGTGAAACGGGAGTTGAAGCGAAGTGTCTCTAGTGAATTTCCAGGGACTGCATGGCCCAGCTTTTTTCTTGGCCTGGTTGTGCTCCATGAGGGTAGTGTATTTGGCACCGGTGCACACCACGGAAAGCGCAGTCGCTTGCCGTCTCTACTCATTAGTCAATAGTCACTGCTTAAAACACGGCCTTCGCAATCGCCTTCGTGCTCTTCGCTTTACCCATCGTATAGTAATGCAACACAGGTACTCCGGCTTTCATGAGTTCTTTCGATTGTTGGATACACCATTCGACACCTATTGTGCGTACTTCCTCTTCCGACTTGGCTTTTTCTACCATCTGTACGAGTTCGTCGGGCATGTTGATGTGGAAGTGATGAGGTATGATGCTGAGTTGAGAACGACTTGCCAGTGGCTTTAGTCCCGGTATAATGGGCACGTTGATACCAAAAGCCTTGCAGTCGTCCACAAATTTGAAGAACGCTTGGTTGTCGTAGAACATTTGCGTGACGATGTATTCGGCACCTGCATCTACTTTGGCTTTCAAGAAGCGTAAGTCGGAATTCATGTTGGGTGCTTCGAAGTGTTTTTCGGGATAACCTGCTACACCGATACAGAAATTCGTTTTCTGCACATCTTTCAAATCGGCGTCGATGTATTTACCGCTGTTCATGTCGACCACTTGCTGCACGAGTTCATTTGCATAGGCATGTCCATCGGGCTCGGGCTTGAAGCGGCCTTCGCTTTTGATGGGGTCGCCGCGCAGCACGAGCACGTTATCCAGACCTACAAAATTCAAATCGATGAGCGCGTCTTCGGTGTCTTGCTTGCTGAAGCCTCCGCAAATGATGTGCGGCACGGTGTCGACTTTATAGCGATTGCTTATCGCCGCGCAAATTCCTACAGTTCCGGGACGCTTGCGCACCACACGTTTTTCCAGCAAGCCGTTGCCGGCGTCTTTAAAAACATATTCTTCGCGGTGATACGTCACATCTACAAACGCCGGCGAGAAGTCCATAAGTTCGTCCATTGTTTCAAACAACGAGTTGATGTTTTGACCTTTCAGCGGTGGAAGAATTTCGATTGAAAAGAGAGTCGATTTTGCTTTGGCAATATGTTCGGTAACTTTCATGTGCGTGGGTTATAGAATAACAGGACTCAGCCATTTCTCAGCCATCTCGGTGCTGATTCCTTTGCGGCGGGCGTAGTCGTTTACTTGTTCGTGATTGATTTTGTTGAGCCCGAAATATTTCGCGTCGGGGTGCGCGAAGTAGTAGCCGCTTACCGATGCAGCAGGATGCATGGCCATGGATTCGGTAAGCGTGATACCCGTGCTTTCTTCGACTTTCAAAAGATTCCAAATCGTTTGTTTTTCCAGGTGATCGGGACATGCTGGATAGCCGGGCGCAGGACGAATGCCACGATACGCTTCGTCAATCAATTGCTCGTTCGAGAAATGCTCTTGCGAAGCATATCCCCAAATTTCTTTGCGAACTTTCGCGTGCATGTATTCTGCTAGTGCTTCTGCCAAGCGGTCGGCGAGGGCTTTGGCGAGTATGGAGCTATAGTCGTCGTGATTGGCTTCATGTTTCCTTACAAGTTCTTCCAGCCCAAATCCTGCGCATACGGCGAAGCAACCGATGTAGTCATGAACGCCGCTTGATTTCGGCGCAATGAAATCGGCTAGTGCGTAGTTGGGCTGACCCGCTGTTTTGCGGGTTTGTTGGCGAAGGGTTAAAAATGTATCATTGACAATGGGTTCGTAGTTAATATCATTTTCTTCTGCTCGTGCATCCATTGAAATACTTTGGAGCTTTTGGAATATTCTATCCTCCACGTTCAGTGGATCTTCAAGTACCTCTTCATTTCGAAAGCGCATGACTTCAAATCCAGCGTGATTGAGCGCGCGTGTCCGTATTGAATCTTTTTCTTGTGCTTCGCGGCTGTCGTGAATGGTGCCATCTACTTCAATGATAAGTTTTTTTCTCAAGCAAACGAAATCAGCGATGTACTTAGAAATGATTTGTTGTCTTCTGAAATGATGATCTCCGAGGCGATTTCCTTTCAGCATCTTCCACATTGCAGCCTCTGCCGGTGTGGGAGATTGGCGCATGCTTAGGGCGTGCTTCTGTAAAGCAATAAAGAGGTCTCTTGGTGTTGTATAATATCGATGGCTCTTCGTGTAGGGTGAGGACCCATCCCCAGCCCTTCCCAAAGGGAAGGGAGTGCCTTCTTCGCTTATGTAGTACCTTGAGTTTATATGTTCGTTGTCTGAAAGTTCCTCCTGACTATCGTGTGAAAGTTCTCCCTTCCCTTTGGGAAGGGTAGGGGATGGGACGGATGACCACTGCACTGAGATATCATCCCCATCACTACACGCACTAAATATTCCCACGATGGCTCGTGCCTGCAGTGAACGCTCTTCGATTATTTCTGAGAGCATTTTTTGCGCATCGGCATAGAGTTGTGTGGCTTGTTCGCCCACTACTTCATCGGTGAGGATTTGCGGGAAGCGTCCGGCCAATTCCCACGACTGGAAGAAAGGCATCCAGTCTATAAAAGGTACAAGCTCAGCTAGGTCGATATTGTCAAAGACATGCACTCCGGGTTGTGCGGGTGCTTGAACGGTTGTAGCATCGAAGGTGAGTTGAGCTTTGTTGGCGCGAGCTTCAGCTAACGAAAGCAAGTTCTTGTTTTCGCTTTGATTGGCGTAGTTCTCTCGCACACGCGCATATTCGGTGCGCAGATTTTGGATGTATTGTGTTTGTTGGTCTTTGCTCAACAGGCTTGATACGACCGTCACTGCGCGACTGGCATCGAGTACATGCACCACAGGATGGTCGTAATGCGGTTCGATTTTCACAGCAGTGTGCACGCGTGAAGTTGTAGCGCCTCCTATGAGCAAGGGCATGTTCATCTTACGCCTTTGCATTTCCTTCGCAACATAAATCATTTCATCGAGCGAGGGTGTGATGAGGCCTGAAAGCCCAATCACGTCAACGTTCTCTTTGATGGCTGTTTCCAGAATTTTATCGGCCGGAACCATCACGCCGAGGTCGATGATTTCGTAGTTGTTACAGGCAAGCACTACACTCACAATGTTTTTTCCGATATCGTGAACATCGCCTTTTACGGTTGCCATTAACACTTTGCCTGCGTTATTGGAAGCTACTCCTCCTGAAGCGCGCAATTCATCTTTCTCGGCTTGCAAATACGGTTCGAGATAGGCAACGGCCTTCTTCATCACACGTGCACTCTTCACGACCTGCGGCAAGAACATTTTTCCGCTGCCGAATAAATCTCCCACGATACTCATACCCGCCATGAGCGGTCCTTCTATCACATGCAACGGACGACCATACTTCTGCCGAGCTTCTTCGGTGTCTTCATCGATGAAGTCGATAATGCCCTTGATAAGTGCATGCGACAGGCGATCTTCAACGGATGTCTGGCGCCATGCAAGATCTTGTTTGTTCTCCTTCTTCGCTGCTTCTTTGTTTTTGTCGGCATAGTCGAGTAAACGCTCGGTGGCATCATCGCGTCGATTGAGCACGACATCTTCCACTAACTCCAACAGTTCTTTTGGAATTTCATCGTACACTTCAAGCTGACTGGGGTTGACAATACCCATGTCGAGACCGTGTTTGATACCATGGTAGAGAAATACAGAGTGAATGGCTTCGCGCACGCGGTTGTTGCCGCGGAAGGAAAACGAGACATTCGATACTCCACCGCTCACCAATGCTCCCGGCAGGTTTTCTTTGATCCATTGCGTCGCCTGAAAGAAATGCACTGCGTTATTGCGATGCTCTTCCATGCCCGTTCCTATAGGAAAAATATTCGGATCGAAAATGATATCGTTGGGAGCGAACTTTACTTGGTCGACCAGTATTCGATATGCTCTGTTACAAATTTCAATGCGGCGCTCGAGTG
>JAURKF010000262.1 GCA_030831885.1 Flavobacteriales bacterium | reverse complement strand
CCCGGCCAGATGTAATCGGCAAATTGTACTTCTACTATAGGCTTCAAACCCGCGGCACTCATGCCAACAGTGCTTCCTATAATGAATGCTTCCTGTATGGGTGTGTTGAATACCCGGTTGTCACCAAATTTTTCAGCGAGTGTTGCGGCCTCTCGAAATACACCGCCTAATCGACGCCCGACATCTTGCCCGTAAAGCAGGGCTTCGGGATGGTTGGCCAATATTTCCTGCATGGCAAACAGCGCGCAGTCGACCATCACGGTGGCCTCTTTACCTGCGGGTTCACGCTCTCCTTGCTCACTTACAATGGGAGTTGGAGCGAAGTCGTAATTGAACAAGTCCTCCGGATGAGGATCTTCGGCCTGCGTGGCTTGTGCATAATGCTTTTCCACTTCATTGCGCGCCTCATCCGATAGCATCTTGAGTTGCCCCTCATCGAATCCAAGTGACTTCAATTGTTTGATAAACTTTGGAAACGGATCGCGCTTTTGGGCACTTTCTAAATCATCGCGATACCATTCACGGCGCACACCACTGGTATGATGTCCCAGCAGAGGTACCTTGCAGTGGATGAGCCACGGACGGCGGTTCTTGCGGATGTCGGCCAGAATTTCATGCAGAGCTGTATAACATTCCATGAAGTCCGTTCCATCCACTTGTTTAACGCGAATTCCGGGAAATGCTTTGGCGAATGTTGCGGCATCTCCAAAGCGTATTTCGGATGAATGAGCACTGATATCCCATTCATTGTCTTGCACAAAATAAAGAATAGGCAGCTGCTTGAGCGAGGCCATGTGGAACGCTTCGCTCACTTCACCCTCCGTCATAGCGGCATCGCCAATGGAACAAACCACCACACTGCGCGCCTCCTCTTCAGCGGTTAGCCCTTGTTGTTCTTTGTATTGAACGCCCATGGCAATGCCTGTGGTGGGTATGGCTTGCATCCCCGTGGCAGAACTCTGATGGGGAATCTTGGGCATGGTGTCGCGACGAAGCGCAGGATGGCAGTAATATGTTCTTCCACCTGAAAAAGGATCGTCGCGCTTGGCCATCAATTGCAGCATCAGTTCATAGGGTGTCATGCCTATGCCAAGCAGGATGCTGTCGTCGCGGTAATAAGCACTTAGAAAATCTTGCGGTTGAAGCTGAAGGCCCAGGGCCAGCTGACAGGCTTCATGGCCGCGAGAGGTTGCATGCACATATTTGGAGGTCACCTTGGCATTCTCTTCATAGACATCGGCCATGCTTTTGGCAGTGGCCATGAGTCCGAATGCGCGAAGCAGAATGTCGCTGCTCAGTAACTGTTCTTTTTTAATTTCTTTCTTTTCGCCGGTCGATGCCATGCTCTCCTTGAATTGAATCGAGCGCAATTTACAAGCGAATGGCTGCAACTTTATTTTTTAATAGACTCAAGCCGTTTCTGCGCTTTAATTTGCGGAAATGCAGCTTGCTTTTTTTAAATATCAGGGCACCGGCAACGATTTTATTATGCTGGATAATCGTGAGGGAAGTATCACGCTTACTACAGAGCAAATCGTCCATGCATGCGACCGAAAGTTTGGTGTCGGAAGCGACGGATTGGTGCTGTTGGAATCCGACTCCGCTGAGGATTTTCACATGAACTTTTTCAATCCCGATGGCTCTCAAAGCTTTTGCGGAAATGGCAGCCGCTGCGCAGTTGCATTTGCACGAAGGTTGGGTATGGTGAGCAATCACGGGATGTTTCGAGCCATTGATGGGGTGCATGCTTTCACGGTGAATAGCGACGAGATTGCGATTCGCATGAAGGATGTGGAAGGGGTTGAATGGAACGAAGGGCATTGCATCATTCATACCGGTTCCCCCCATTATATAGCACGAAACGAGCACCCCGAGGAATTGGATGTGATTGCAGAGGGCCGGTTGATTCGCTACAGCGATTCATTTAAGAAGGACGGAATCAATGTCAATTTTGTGCGTTTCGGCGATGCCGAGTTGTGGATGCGCACCTATGAACGCGGTGTGGAAAACGAAACGCTGAGCTGCGGCACAGGCGTTACAGCTGCCGCCTTGAGTCTGGCTTCGTTACAACCCGAAGTAAGGGCAGTGAGGGTGCACACACGAGGTGGCGATTTGAAAGTTAAACTCGAACCGCAGGCTGATGGTGGGTATCATGACATTTGGTTGTGCGGTCCGGCTCAATTCGTATTTCAGGGTGTAATCGAATTATGAAGAATATGTTTCGATCTTGGCGAGTGGTGCTCGTGGCCGTGGTGCTGTGTTTTACTTACGAACGCGCTTCTGCTGCGTGGGCTCCACTTACACCGTCGGCGAAGTTCTCGGTACTTACCTGTTCACCGGGCGCCGATTTGTATTCGTTGTTTGGCCACTCAGCTTTTAGGCTTCAAGACACAATAGACGGAGAACCCATCGATGTTGTATTCAATTATGGTGTGTTCGATGCGTTCGATGATGGCTTCTACGTAAAGTTTGCGCTTGGCAAGCTTGATTATAAACTGATAGCAGAGCATTATGAATACTTCATCCAGACCTATGCATCGGAAGGAAGAGGTGTTTGGGAACAAGAACTTTTACTTACTCCATTGCAAAAGCAGCGCCTGTTCGATTTGTTGCGGAGTAATGTGCAAAAGGAAAACAGTGTCTATCGCTATGATTTTTTCTACGACAACTGTTCTTCGCGTATCCGCGATATGGTCATTCGTGCCACTGCAAGTGAACCTACCGACTCCCTTGGATTTCGCTTTGTGGCACTTGATTCCTTGATGAAGTTGAATACGATTGAGTTCAATAGCCCATGCAAACGAGGAACAACATATCGTCAAGCCATTCAGAAATACCTCGACTATCAGCCGTGGAGCGACTTCGGAATTGATCTCGCGCTCGGACTGCCATGCGATCGTGTGATTGGTGAATACGGATTTATGTTTTTACCCGACTCATTGATGAGCGAACTGGAAATGGCCAAGCTCGATGGAAGTCCATTATGTGCGGCGCCCGTCGAATTGCTCCCTCAACGACTGGAGCTGAGTGCGAATGTTTTTACATCGCCTTTTGTAATCATTGTCTTTTGGCTTTTGCTGCATACATGGCTTACCTATCGCCGTCGCGATGCAAAGGGCATGTTGATTCACGAAGGCATACTTCTGTCTTTGGTCAGTTTACTTTCCTTGCTGATTGTTTTTCTCTGGTTTTTCACCGACCACAATGCAACGCATGGTAACTGGAATTTGCTTTGGGCAGGACCGTTGAACCTTGTAATTATCCTATTCATCCGATTTCATTCTGTTGTCAAAATTTGTTCGTTGCTCAATCTTATTGCGCTTGGTATAATGATACTCGCGTTTGCATGGTTACCTCAGTCGCTAAATGTTGCGACCATACCATTTGCCTTCATGTTGATAATTACGAATTACAGGCTCTATCGAAATGCTCGTAATATTGAGCATTGAATTCACTCGATGCGTGTGGTTATGAAAAGCTTTTCAAGGTGGCTGTGCTTGTCAGGATTTTTCCTCCTGGCCATCACGTCGTGTAAACGAACTGAACCAACATCGTGGGATGCCGATGTGGAAGCACCCATTGCGCATGGCCGTTTGTCGCTGGCGAATATTTTATCCGATTCATTGCTGACTGCCGATGAAACAGGATTGTGGCACATTCTGCTCGATGAAAATCTAACGGATTTCGATTTGGACTCTATCGTTCAAATTCCGGATACTATCATTACGAAGAATTACCCTCTGTTTGTGATTGGCGATTTTCCGCAAGGATTTGCGCTACCAATTTCACCTACTCAGGAAATACGCATTCAGCTTCCTTCCGTTCAGTTGAAAGAAGTTCATATGAGTGGAGGTCAGTTGAAATATCGCTTGCACTCGCCTATAGATGGCTATTTGAACTGCACATTCAGCATACCCGGTCTTACTTCGAATGGCGTGCCGCAGAGTATAATGGTACACACCGAACCTCCTGCCGCCAATGAAGAATTTGTTGCTGAAGGTATTCTCGACTTGAGTGGTCTCGAATTGGATCTCACAGGTGAGTCGGGTACATCTTTCAACCGTATTGAAGCTGCATTCACCGTTGTGGTTGATTCACAAGCCCCGGAGCCTGCGCACGTTTCGGGTGGTGATGTTCTCGAATTGGAATTGCAGTTTATCGATCCGCAAGTGAGTTATGCCCGCGGCTTTTTCGGAACGCATGCATATGCGCTCGATGAGAATATCGACTTCTCGGCTATAGCTAATATGCCCGATGGTTTGCTCAATCTTGACGGCACCACCATGCAGTTTTCGATTCGCAACGCGGTGGGTGTCGATGCACAAATTGATTTCGATGAAATCAGCAACTGGAATGAAAATACTCAAACAGGTGTAGCCCTTCAGTATGCCCCTCTGTACTCTTCTATCAATATTACACGGGCAGAAGATCAGGGTGGATTTGTGCAAGCTTACGAGTACAATTACGATTTGAATTCGACAAATAGCAATTTGGATGTGTTTCTTGAAAACTTGCCTTCGCGTTTCAATTTGCAGGGTGATGTGCAGATCAATCCGCTCGGCAACGTTTCAGATGCCAACGATTTCATATACACCAGCGATGCGCTTCAGGCTCGCATGAAAATGGATATTCCGCTGCGGTTGGGTATGCAAAACCTGCACATCAGTGATACGTTGTATCTTTCCAATAGCGCTCAGGATATCCCACTCGATGGTAATCTCATGTTGTGGATGAAGAATGGTTTTCCGGTTGAAGCTTCAGTTAGTTTGTATGTAATTGAAAATGGTGAGCGCATTTCGCTGGGTGAACAACTGCTTGTGCCTGCAGCAACTCCTACCAGCGTCATTTCATCGCCTACGCCCTCACAAACATGGCTTGAAATACCAGTAACACCTGAGCTGCTTGCCAAGGTGAACGAAGCTAATCCGCTCCTGATTGATGTACAGCTTCAAACACCCGGGGCTCCGAATCCCGTTGGATTATACGCTAATCAATTTATCGATTTCAAATTGATGGTCGATGGAACTTATTTAATTCAATACGGAGAGTGAGCATGAATCGAATATTGGTAATCGACAACACGCGTATTCGTATATGCATTGTGTGTGTAATGGCGTTGCTCAGCGCCCCTGTCTGCGCTCAGTTTCCGGCATCTTTACTATTGAGTGGTGACACAGCATGGCGCTCCAAGAGTACTGTGTTTTTTATAGGTGGTGAGGCGGGAATATCTTCGAATGCTGTGGACGTTGAGTTTTTAGATAAGTCACTGTTGGGGGGGTATTTAGAAAATGATCATTTGCGTCAGCTGGCCTCCAAAATGCCTTCTCAAGCTTGTGTTGGATACCGAGCAAATGCGCAAGCAGAGCTCATGAATTTCAGAGATACACTTTTGGGAAATTCCAACATTGGTATGCGCGCCGCATTGAGTACCAACTATGGAGGCTTTGTTGGCTTCCGCCCCAATCTTTTTAAAACTGTCTATTTGGGTAATGCCGGCTATGCCGGCACTAATACTGAATTGGGAGCAATCGATGCGCAACAGCAAATGTGGCAGAAGTTCGGATTTGGACTCTTCGATAAGACTACACTGAGCGGGTTCACGCTATCACTCGTGGAAGGACAATCCTATCAGTCGCTGAATTTGAGCCATGCCGATTTATATACATCCTTGGGCGGTGATAGTTTGTCGCTTTTCCTTGAAGGCTCCTTCACACGATCGGATACTGCTCGCATCGGTTGGGCTAACGGGAGTGGAATTGGCGCCTGCCTCGATTTCGATTATAATATTCTGTTGCCCGATGGAAATGGCCTGGCAAGCGTAACGGTGCGCAACCTAGGATTCATCGCGTGGAATGAAAAAACCGAGCGTTACTCCGTGAATGAAACCATTCGTTGGAATGGTGTGGATGTATCCGACTGGGTAAGTGGAATCACCGATTCCATCGCACTTCCGCAGTATGCCGATTCATTGAATCGTGATCGGAAACAGGCTTCATTGGTAACGTCGTTGCCCACCACGATTGCTTTTCGTTACCTCAAAAAGTGGAAACAACATCACTATTGGGAAATAGGCACTTTATTCATCCCCAATCGCGCTTCAGTTCCGCAGATATACGCAGGTATGATGCACGCAATTACGCCAAGGTTGTGGATTGCAGAGCGGCTTAGCTATGGGGGATATGGTGAATTGGCCTTGGGTGTGGAGCTTCAATGGCTAAGCAAACAATCGTGGTTTGTAAAGGCAGGATCGTCGCAAGTGGAAGGATGGCTGTTGCCGATGGCGGGAGGACGTAATGTATATGTTAACCTCGGTAAGAACTTTTAATACGAAATCATGAACCTAAAAAATATACATCACTCGGATAGCGGTAACTTCATTTTGCTTGCCGGACCATGTGTTGTCGAAAGTGAAGAGTTGTTGTTGAATGTCGCTGAAAAGATTTGCGCAATTACAGATCGATTGAAGATTCCTTATGTGTTTAAGTCGTCCTATCGAAAGGCAAACCGCTCGCGCAGCGATAGCTTCAGTGGTATAGGCGATGAAAAAGCATTGCAGTTGTTACGTAAGGTGGGCGATCAATTTTCTATTCCGGTAGTGACCGATATTCATACCGCCGAAGAAGCCTCGCTCGCTGCGCAATATGTGGATGTGTTGCAGATACCCGCATTTTTATGCCGGCAGACTGATTTGTTGCATGCAGCAGGTCGCACCGGGAAGTACGTCAATATCAAGAAGGGACAATTCCTTTCACCTGAAAGCATGGAACATGCTGTCAACAAGGTGAAGGAAACAGGCAACAACAACATCTGGCTTACCGAGCGCGGCACCACCTTCGGCTATCAGGATTTGGTGGTTGACTTTAGAGGTATTCCTGCGATGCAAGCTTATGCGCCCGTCATCATGGACTGCACACATAGTTTGCAGCAACCCAACCAGGCGAGTGGTGTAACAGGCGGCCGACCTGAGCTTATTGAAACCATGGCGCGAGCGGCTATTGCTGTGGGTGCCGATGGGTTGTTTATTGAAACACATCCGAATCCGGCAGTAGCAAAAAGTGATGGCGCCAATATGCT
>JAURKF010000261.1 GCA_030831885.1 Flavobacteriales bacterium | reverse complement strand
TATCTGCAGGATGGCTTTCGTTTTCGATTCAAAAACTATTGCACACTGCATGGAGCGCTTGATCACTGGCATCTAGACTATGTGTTGCTAAACGACGATATCAGCCCTTCCAACTTTATCTATGACGAAGTTGGATTTCAGTATCCCAACAATAGCCTGCTCAACTTCGGACTTACAGCCATGCCGTGGACACATTTCGAAACCAATCCCTCACTTTATATGCGGGATGAAATAACCTTTTCGCAGCGGAATCTGGGCATAACCTCCAACATTACAAGTAGGTGCACCATTTCCTACGAAGGCACTACACAATTTACCAGTGACCCCGATGCAAATACGCAATCCAATGGTTACAGTGCTTTTCAACGCACACTACCTCTCAACGACTACGCGTATGATACACCCGCAAGTGCGGATTCTGCATCGTTCATAGTTACTGTGGCATACAATCCAACCGATATCCATCCGCAAAACGACACCATGCGCTTCGAACAAAAGTTTACCAACTATTACGCATATGACGATGGCACAGCCGAGCGAGCATATGGCCTTCAAGATGCCGGTGGAAAAGTAGCCTTGCGATATAACACACCTGTTGACGACACTCTTCTTGGGGCGTATATTTACTTTGAACCGATACAATATTTAGCCACCGACCAATCTTTTATTCTGCAAGCTTGGGAGGATGTAAGCGGAGAGCCCGGCAATTTGCTGACGAGTGAATTCGATAATTTTAATTTTTCACTTCCTCATTATTACGAAAGCGGCCCAAACCTCTTTGTTTACTATGACTTTACCAGTCCGGTTTTTGTTCCTGCCGGCAACTTTTACATAGGAACCCTTCAGCAGAGCGACGTATCACTCAATTTCGGGCTTGATAAAAACACCAACGCAAACGGCACTCAGTTACTCTATCAATTACAAGGAAGTACCGATTGGCTTCCGTCCAATATAACAGGCAGTGTCATGATACGTCCGGTATTCAGAAGTACGTTAACCGACTGGGTGGACGTAAGTGAAACCGAAATTGTCGCAAACAGCGCAATATTCCCAAACCCCATAGAGAACACATTGAATCTTCGGCTTCCCTACTCATTCGAAAAATGCAACTACCGCATACTGAACCTGACCGGACAATGCATCGTGAACGGCACAGCAATGCACCAAGCTATCATGAGAATCGACACGACCGAACTGCCCGCAGGTGTTTACATTATCGAATATGATGACTCAGGCAAAAGTCATTTCAGTTCACGATTTGTGAAGCAATAAACGATGGCTGATTACGAACAACCTGATGGAATTGGGGAACAAGACGACGACCTGTTCGAGCACCACCGCGTGGTGGCAGATAAAGGTCAAGGACAGGTTCGTATCGACAAGTTTCTTTTTGATCGATTAGAAAAAACCTCACGCACACGCATTCAGGATGCATGTGATAATGGTTTTGTGCGTGTGAACGGCACACCGGTAAAAAGCAGCTACAAGATAAAGCCTCTCGATGTTATTACCATCGAAATGCCCTATCCAGTAAGGGAGCTGGAACTTATTCCTGAGAATATTCCACTGGAAATCCTATTTGAAGACGATGACCTCATCATACTGAATAAGTCAGCCAATATGGTCGTGCATCCGGGGCATGGTAACTACAGCGGCACATTGGTAAACGCGCTTATTTACCACTTTCAAAACTTGCCATTGCGCACGGATGCTCACCCCGGTTTGGTGCATCGACTCGATAAGAATACCACAGGGGTCATGGTAGTAGCCAAAACAGAGAAGGCACTGGTAAATCTGAGCAAACAATTTTTTGATCGAACAATCGAGCGACGCTATGTAGCGCTCGTTTGGGGCGATGTAAGTGAAGATGGCACCATCACCGGAAATACAGGACGAAGTCTTAAAGACAGAAAAGTATTCACTGTTTTTCCGGAAGGTGACTACGGCAAACATGCCGTGACGCACTACAAAGTTCTAGAAAGACTGGGTTACGTCTCTTTGGTTGAATGCAAACTTGAAACAGGCCGCACTCACCAAATTCGCGTGCATATGAAATATATCGGACATACTTTGTTTGGAGATTTCGAATATGGTGGAGATCAGATTTTAAAGGGTACCACTTTCGCGAAGTACAAACAATTTGTACAGAATTGTCTGGACCTACTACCCAGACAAGCCTTGCATGCGCGCTCACTCGGATTCCATCATCCAACAACCGGTGAGTGGATGTATTTCGAAAAAGAACTTCCTAGTGATATACAGCAAGTAATCGCGCGATGGAGATCTTACATCGGAGCACAAAAAACAGAGGCGTAAATTAATTCAGCGAAAAATTGAACTCGCCCTGCTTCATGAGTCGGTAGTGATGAGAAAGTTTTGCAAGGAGAATTGAAAATGTTTTCATCGCATGTTCGGTTTCCTCTGAAATTGGCTCTTTACGCAAACGCAACACCATCAAACCATACAGCGCTGTAAGACACACCTCAACATCGTTGGTCGATTTGCCATCGGTGCGAGCCAGATAATCTTTGATATTGGGCTGAGCATGCCGATATGATTCGAGATAAGATGCATCTCGTACAACATTAATCAATGTATTATGCAGATAATTCAACTCAAAAATGAGCTCATGAATTTCACTAATATGTCCTCGTTGCTCCACACCATCTTTTCGCATATCACCTGCAAGCCCTGCAAACCATTTCTTTTCCGAATCAAATGCATTTCCATCGGGTGTGTAGGATGAGATAAATTCATCAAGAGCTTCTGTGTTGAACTGCACCGCGCGAAGCAAATCCTCCATCTGCCAAAGGAAGATGATGTACTCAGAAATATTCTCCTTTAATTTCCTGGCGGCTAAACTCATTTGGCTTGTTTTTCGGCTTCATATTCCGCATTCAACCCGGCCAACACATCAGTTGTAATATCGTAATCCGGATTACCAAACAACAAGACTTGAAACTCACTTTGCTTGTTGACTACGTAATCGATTCCGTGCTCCTTGGTGTACTTAGCCAGAAAATCGTTGACTCGTTTTACTAGTTCTTCCTGCAACTCTTCCTCCTTTTTTTGAAGAACACCTACCTCGCGCTGCTGAATGCCGTCAATCTCCTTCTGCAGCCTTTCGATATCCTTTTGAAGCGCTATGGCCTCGGCTTCTGACATTTCCGGGTGCTCCTGTGCATAACGAATATTCTGTTCGTATTGTGCCTGACGTGGCCCGTACTCCTTCTTCACGCGCTCCTCGGCGGATGCCATTTTCTGATCCAAATCCTTCGTTTTCTCGACGATGAATTTGTACTTCGCATTCAGACTATCGCCATTCACAAAAGCAACTATGGTGGGTCGTGGGCCATCCTCGCCACTCAGCGCGGGTGAAAGCGGCGCACCTTCAGAAGTTGATGCTTCACCCGATTGGATACCGGAAATTTTGATCCAAAGAAAAATCACACACACTGCAAGCACAGCGGTAAGTGCCATTGAAATTTTTGCTATCATAATCTATTTTGACTGTTGTTCAAACGACCTTTTAAAATCAAGATGCATACTCTCAAATCGATCCAAACTATTGGCTAAAAGTTCTTCTGTGAGCAAGGCCTTCACTCCTTCTAACCCTTCCACACTATCGGCGCTAATCTTAAACGATTGCTTGTATTGACCTGCCTCTAATTCAATAATATACTTTTCGTTGTATAGAAATACAGATATCCTGAGTTTAGGATGCGGTATGGTTGCGATGATTCTCATTAGTCGTTGGCAAAAATAAGAACTACCTGCATGCACTCCATTTAACTTTACCCCAATGATGAACGATCTAACTTCTGAGGAGGCAAGGCAACGACTTCAACAACACGGGTACAACGAACTTGACGGGGCTGGGCCCAAAAATATCTGGAGAATTGCGTTGGAGGTGATTCGCGAACCCATGTTTCTGTTACTTATCGCATGCGGCTCTCTCTACATGCTCTTGGGAGATTACCGTGAGGGAATTGTTTTGGTTTCCAGCATCTTTATCATCATAGGTATCACCTTCGCACAATATCGAAAAACAGAACGGTCACTTGAAGCATTGCGCAACCTGGCAACACCGAGGGCCTTGGTAATTCGCGACGGAAAAAAAATTCGCATTGCGGGACGTGAAGTTGTTCCGGGCGATGTGCTTGTAATCCATGAGGGAGATCGCATTGCAGCAGATGCCCTCATTTTCGAATGCACACATTTATCAGTTGATGAATCTCTGCTCACCGGAGAATCGATGCCCGTCATAAAAAACACCGAAGAGAAAAACAATACACTTTTTAGTGGCACACTTGCGGTTCAGGGTTCAGCTCTCGCAATGGTTGTTGCCACGGGCATGAAAACGCAATTCGGGCAAATTGGACTATCGTTGAAAAGCATCGAAGACGAAGAAACCCGACTTCAGCGAGAGATGAAAGTCTTCATTCGTAATCTCTCCATTCTAGGCGTATTTCTCAGTATTTCCGTTGTAGTAGCCTTTTACTTTTCACGAGGCAATTTTCTGGAATCTCTTCTCACAGGACTGGCTGCATCCATGGCCATACTACCCGAAGAATTTCCTGTTGTTCTT
>JAURKF010000260.1 GCA_030831885.1 Flavobacteriales bacterium | reverse complement strand
GTAACAATTATTTTACGAGCATCAAACCAGCATGAAGAAATGTGTTGAGATTGCAAATAGGCTTCGACAATGGCTGTCGAAATGAGCTCTCCATAGCCGATGAGCGTGTCATACTCTTCATCGAACGAATGAGAACAGGTAGCGACCAACTGCGCTTTGAATAAATCGATTTGAAGTTGCAGCGCTTCGATACCACGACCGTCGCTAGGAAACAATTCATCGACCATCTTGCGATGATAGGTAATCAATTCGGAGAGTTCCTGTTCATAGGATCGGCCAAAAAAGCGCAATGCGTGAATGCGTTCGATGGCATTGGTTGTCTTTCCCATTGCGCTCACCACAACAACCAACGGCTCTTGAGCATGACTTCGCACAATCGCACACATGTTGCGCACGGCTGCGGCATCTTTCACGCTGGCTCCTCCGAATTTGAAAACGTTTATCATAAAAAAAGGCCCAAATTTCAAGTGCGAAGGTATCCGAATTACCCAATCTTCATCGCACGAATCTGTTCGATGGTCAGTTTGCCGTTAATCCATTCCGGGTCGAGCGTGCAGTCATACTTGCGATAGAAATTCAAGGCGGGTTCATTCCAATCGAGAACCTGCCAAGTCATGCCCGCGTAGTCATTCTCCATGCAATGGTGAAGACACGCCTCGAACAAACGAGCGCCTATTCCTTGACCACGCAGCGCATCTTTCACCACGATATCCTCGAGGTATAGCATTTTCCCCTTCCAGGTGGAATAGCGAATGTAGTAGAGTGCAATTCCGGCAATGCTTCCATCCAATTCAGCGACGAACAATCCGAATGCGGGATTTTCGCCGAAGCCATCGAGCAGCATACGCTCCTCAGTATTCGTTACCTCATGAGGTGCTTTTTCATATTCGGCAAGCTCGCGAACCAGCGCCATGACCTGAGGCACATCGGCCGGTTTTCCTTCTCGGATGATTACGGAATTCATGATACAAAACAACTGCAGAACGGGCGATTTTGTGCGGCCTGAATGAAGAACTGTTGCAACGTGGTATTTTTGTCCTATGTCGAGTGTACGTTTAGATAAAGTTTCTTCCCTGCTCAAGCGCGAGCTTTCAACCTTGTTTCAGCAAAACATGCATAGCTTGTTTGAAGGTATGATGATAACAGTGACGCAGGTGAGGGTCTCGCCCGATTTAGGGTTGGCAAAAGCCTACCTGAGTTTTTTCCCCACCGAAAAAAAGGATCATGGTTTAGAAGTAGTAAATGAAAAGAAGGCTCACTTGCGCAAACTCCTTGCTGCAGAAGTAGGAAAGCAAATACGGAAGATTCCTGAACTTAGTTTTTACATCGACGATTCGCTCGATTATTTTGAAGAAATCGATCGCCTTCTCAAGAAAGGGTAATTGTGAACGTCGCATTTTACATAGCACGTCGCCACCTCTTTGCGCGAAAGTCAAGGGGTGTAATCAATTTCATCTCGGGTATTTCAATGGTCGTGGTGGCATTTATTACAGCCGCCATGATTACGGTTATGAGTGCCTTCAATGGAATCGATGATTTGGTTAAAACTATTTTTTCGAATGTTGATGCACCTCTCACTATAGTACCTGTTGAAGGAAAGTTTATTCCCGATTCACTAATCGAACGCAACACGCTTTTGGAAATACCGGGCGTTGAGGCAATCAGTAAGGTTATCGAAGAGGATGTTCGACTTTCACACGAGAATCGCTATGCCGTAGCAACCGTAAAAGGGGTTGAAGCGAATTATGCTGATTTTTCGCCAATCGATTCGGCTGTAGTAGATGGAGTGTTTTTACTTCAATTGGATTCTGTGCCGCTTGCTGTAGTGGGTTCCGGCATTCAGATGGAATTGAATATGCCATTGCGCGATTATGCTCCGACGGTGATGGAAATAGCTGCGCCTATTCGAGGTAGGAAAATTTCTGAGTTCAAGGAAGAGGCTTTTAACATGGAGAATATTGGTGTAAGCGGAGTTTTCGCAATCAATGCCGAGCTGGATGCCAAATATGTACTGGTCCCTCTCTATTTTGCTCGGGAACTTTTTGGGCTCAATGATGCAATTTCTTCGGTAGATATCTTCGTGTCAGAATCTGCGGTCCTTGAGGAGGTTCGAAGCAAGATTCAAACGCAGATGGGAAATACGGTTCGAGTTATCTCACGGGAAGAAAAGAATGCCCTTATCTACAAGACAAACGCGAGCGAAAAGTGGGCTACATTCTTCATTTTGTTATTCATATTCCTCATTGGATGTTTCAACATTATCGCATCACTTACTATGTTGATTATTGAGAAGAAGCGAGATATTTTCACTCTGAATACCATGGGAGTTGATACTCGCGGGATACAGCGTATTTTTATTTACGAGGGAATTCTAATCAATTTGCTTGGTGCATTTTCGGGTCTTGTTGTTGGTCTTTTGCTGTGTTTTGGTCAGCAGCATTATGGTTTTATCGCAATGACCGGGGGGGCTGTTGAAAGCTATCCTATCGTGGTAAAATGGCTCGATGTGACAGGTATTGTTGCAACGGTAGTATTGGTTGGTATTCTATTTTCTTCCATTCTGGTGCGCTCCTTGGTGCGCCGTTTTGCAGGCAATACAATGATGTCGGCTAGTGGTATCAGTTAACATAGCAATGTGAGAATATTAGACAGCTTAAAATAATGCTGCTATTACTCGGTTATATTTTCACGAGACTGTTAATACGTTCTATTTGAAACATCTCAAGCGCATAGGTTGGATAGTACTCGGTCTATTGATCGCGCTTTGCCTTGCGATTTTCGTAGTGTTACGCTTTTACGAAGACGAGATTGGTGCATTCGCCATGAAAAAGCTGAAAACGCAGGTTACCACTAGCTTGGAGGTAGGTGAAGTTGGGTTGGTGTTTTGGAAAACATTCCCCAACGCGTCTGTCGCACTTTCCGATATCTATGTGCAGGAATATGGGGCTAACTCGGATACTCTATTGCATGCCGACGCACTATACCTGAAATTTAATTTGTGGGATATTTTCCGCGGATCCTATAAGATAGATGAAATTGAAATCAGCGGCGGTAAGCTCAATTTGAAGGTAAATGACAAGGGCGAATACAACTGGGAGGTTTGGAATGACTCTACACAAACCGATTCTAATTTTGAGATTGAGCTGGATGAGATCGCGCTGACAGATACCCGGGTAGTTTATCGAAATGAACCCTCCGATTTTTTACTGGATGTGTTGGCCATTCAGATAACGGGCAATGGTAATTTCTCCAAACAAAAGATGGATATCGACCTGAATCTGGATGCTATGGTGGAAACCATAAGCAGTAAGGGTGAAGTCTATCTAGAAAAACGTGTTGTCTCGGGAGAGATAGCAACGAATGCTGACTTTGAAAACGGTAATTTTACTTTCAGTCGAAGCGAATTGATGTGCAGTGAACTTACGTTGACCGTGGAAGGTTCATTGACTAATTTTGGTGGTGCCACCTTAGAGTTTTATGCAGAAGCCAGCGAACAACAAATTGATGAGGCGTTGGCAATTTTACCCTCAAGCATTCGAACATCGATAAGCGAATACAGAGCAACCGGAGAATTCAATGCTAAGGCAAAAGTCAGTCGGGTTAAGGAAAATGATCCTGTGATGGTGGAGGTTGAGCTGACAGTAAGCGATGGTAACTTAAAGTTGAAAGATGAGGGTGTTGCACTTGAAAATGTTGCTACGAACCTGTATTATGTCCGGGGTGCTAAGAAGGATCAGATTCTGCTAAAGAAATTTACTTGCTCGCTTGATGGCAGTAAGCTAAGTGCTTCCGGCAGCATAGTCGGTTTTGAAAAACCTCGGCTCAACCTGAATGTTTCGGCACAGATGCAACTTAAGGATATCCGCGATTTTTTTGATGTTCAAAAAATTGAAATGTGCGAAGGCGCAATCAATGCAGAAGCTGCGCTCAATGGCACATTGCTTTACGTTAAGGAGGATTCAACCTACAATTGGAAAGATATTCTCGCAACAGGAAAGGCAAGCGTCGCAGATGCCAGTTTGAAAATGAAAAACTCGAACCGTCAATTCAGTAATATGAAGGCTGAGTTTTCCTTCGACAAACAAAATGCAATCATTCATGAATTTTCAGGGATTGTAAACGGAGGTGATTTTAAACTGAAAGGGACCTTGCAGAACGTGATTTCTTATTTGTTTGAGCCAAATGCAAGGGTGTTTCTAGAGGGTGATTTAACAAGCAATCTCATTGATTTTACCAACCTTGTAGAGGAAGAAACGTCAACCGAAACTGATACCGACTACGAGTTGCTATTTCCTGCTTTGCTTGATTTTAAATTGAATTGTTCAATCGGCAAGTTTGTTTTTCGAAAGTTTGAAGCATCTGAAGTAAATGGATTGGCTATGCTGGATCAAGGGAAACTCTTGGTTGATCCTGTCTCGTTTAATTCCGCCGGAGGCAAGCTGAATGCGCAATTGGTTTTAGCCCCCATGAGCTCAGCGGCGTATCGAATGAACGTGCTTGCTAGCTTGAATGGAATTCATATCGATAAGGTGTTTACTGAATTTGAGAATTTCGGACAAACATTTATCCAGGACAAGCACTTAAAGGGAATTGCGAATGCAGATGTTCAGTTCAGGGCAGTCCTTACGAATGCGCTTGAATTACCTTCAGATAAGATTGAAAGCGTTATTCATCTCACAATCGATAACGGCGAATTGAATGGTTTCGAGACGCTACAGGAAATAGCGGAATATATCAGAGGCAATAAGTTGATGGCACCTTTCGTAGACGAAGATCGATTTGCCGAACGCATGCGAAACGTCAAATTTTCGAGGTTAGAAAATACAATTGAAATTAAAGACAGGGTCGTCAATATTCCTCTCATGGACGTGCACAGCAGTGCAATGGATATTTGGGCAAAGGGATCACAGACGTTTGACTATGGAATCGATTATGCAGTCAAATTCAATCTGCGCGATTTGCTTGTGCGCAAGGAGAAGGAGTGGAATGAATACGATGATGGACTGGGAAAGGCCATGTATATTTCAATGAAGGGAACGGTAGATAATCCCGTGTATGCAATAGATCGAGAGCTTGCAAAAGAGATGCGCAAGGAAGAGCTCGATGCTGAAAAGCAAAACATGAAGGCATTGCTAAAGGAAGAGTTTGGATTGTTTAAGAAGGATGAATCGGTAGGAACCTATAAAGAGAAGGAAGATGACAATCGAGCTACTATTACCGTCGATTGGGAGGAGGGAAACAACAAACCGACACCTGAGGAAAACCGCAATTCTGCCCCAAAGCCTGCAGTCAAGTCGGCTGAATCGGATAAACAGACTGAGAAGAAAAAGAAGACGCCCAAATGGCTCGAGGAAAAAGAATGATGACGGCTGTATGTTTGTGATATGCTAGAGCTTCCTCCCGCATTTATTCAGCGAATAAGAAATCAGTTTCCAGAAGATGCTGCTCCTTTCATTGCCTCACTTGATTTACAGCCACAAGCGAGTGTTCGTATCAACCGATTTAAACAGGGTGCTGCTTTCGAGGATGCTACCGCTATTCCCTGGAACGACGAGGGTTTTCTGTTGCCGAGTCGACCGCGTTATACGCTCGATCCCAAATTGCATGCAGGATGTTATTATCCACAGGAAGCATCTTCCATGGTTTTGCAATGGATTCTAAAACACTGCGATTTACAGGATGGGTTCATCGATGCACTGGATCTATGCGCTGCCCCGGGGGGGAAGTCGCTTATCCTGGCCGATTTTCTTGCAGGCCGTGGGCGGCTTATTTCGAACGAAATTATTCGATCAAGAGCGCATATTCTTCAAGAGGTGATGGTGAAATGGGGATCGCCGCATGTGGTTGTCACCAATAATCGCCCTGCTGACTTTGGCCAGGGCATCAAGCAATTCGATTTAATACTCATCGATGCGCCTTGCAGCGGTGAAGGTATGTTTCGAAAGGATCCGGAGGCTCGGAAGGAATGGACAGTTGAGTCTGCGCTGACATGCAGTCTGCGCCAGCAAGAGATATTACAAGATGTGCTACCCGCATTGAAAGAAAATGGGGTACTCATTTATTCTACGTGCACCTTTGCCGAGGAGGAGAATGAAGTTGTCGTTCGCCAGTTGATTGATTCGGGCGAATATGAGTCAATTCGATTGCCTGTGCCATCGAATTGGAAAATTGATGTGGTCGATCAGTCCGGGTTATTTGCCATGCGGTTTTTACCGCACCTGGTTTCCGGTGAAGGCTTATTCATAGCGGCATTGAGAAAGAAATCTATAGCCGATAAGGTGCGGTTGAAATCGAAGTCTGTGTTTGCGGAGGTTACCAAGATGGAGCTTCAGGTGCTATCGAATCTTGGCATTTCACTCGAAGGATTATTGATGGGCCCCGACAAGGAATTGTATCGATCGGCATTCTCGATTAATGAGTTGAATGCGCTTGCCGCAAGCCTGTATTTGATGCACCCCGGGATTCATATCGGCAGGGTAGTGCGAAACGAATTTATTCCTGCGCATTCAGTTGCGTTGGCTCAGGGTGAAGTTTTTTTGGCGCCCGCGATTGAACTGGATGAACATGGGGCCATGGCGTATTTGCGCGGTGAACCTATTTCTGTAAGTGCTTCATCAGGTTGGTATCGTGTTGCCTTCGATGGTGCGATTTTGGGTTGGGTGAAGGTGATCGGAAATCGAGTCAACAATTACTATCCGAAAGAATGGCGCGTGAAGATCAAGGAGTAGTTACTTTTGAAGTCGTATGGCTAGTTCCCTGGAAAGCATTCAGCAGCCCATTGCAAGTGAGATGGAGGCATTTGAAGATTACTTCAAGGCAGCGATGCGAAGTGAAAATATCTTACTCGATAAAATCACCCATTACATTATCAAACGAAAGGGAAAGCAAATGCGGCCCATGTTCGTTTTTTTATCCAGTAAGATTTGCGGTGAAATAACGCAGTCTACATACACTGCTGCATCCTTGATTGAGCTGTTGCATACAGCTACACTTGTGCACGATGACGTGGTAGATGTGGCCAATACACGTCGTGGTTTTTTCTCAATCAATGCGCTTTGGAAAAATAAAATTGCCGTTTTAGTGGGAGATTATCTTCTGTCCCGCGGATTATTGATGAGCGTCGATAAGGGCGAGTTTCAGCTTTTGAGAATCGTTTCAAATGCTGTGAAGGAGATGAGCGAAGGGGAGTTGTTACAGCAGGAAAAATCACGCCTTCTCAATATAACGGAAGAGGTCTATTATGAAATCATTCGTCAAAAAACGGCGTCTCTCATTGCGGCTTGTTGTCAAAGCGGCGCTTCTGCTGCAAATGCTTCGGAGGAACAGGTGAAACACATGTATGATTTTGGATTGAATGTCGGGTTGGCCTTTCAGATTAAAGATGATTTGCTGGATTATGGATTTGGAGAGAAAATCGGGAAACCCATGGGAATCGATATCAAAGAGCGCAAGCTCACGTTGCCTCTGATTGTTGCTATGCGAAACGCTTCTTCGACCGAGCGCAAAGAGCTGATGACCATCATTAAGCGTCATAATACCGATGGTGTAAAAGTGAAACGCCTCGTGCAGCGGGTTATCGACTTGGGTGGGATTGAATATGCAATAAATAAAATGAATGAATATCGTCAAATGGCGATTCAAGCACTTGATATTTTCCCCGAAGGAGAAGCAAAGAGATCCTTACTTGAACTGGTCGAGTTTACCATAAATCGTAAGAAATGAAGTCATCTGTTGTTGCCCTGTGCGCCGCATTGCTGTTGATTGCTTGTAACCAAGGAGAGCAGAAACCTTCTATAAGTGAAACAAAGCCTTTTGTAATTGAAGGCACTGCCCAGCAGGTAATTAAAACATATCCCGATGGTAAGGTCAAGTCGGCCTTATATATTCATGAGAAGACACAGCAGAAAGTGGCTGAAGTCGAATTTCATCCCAATGGTCAGGCAAAAATCGATAAGCGATTTGTAAACGACACCCTTCAAGGCGAGTCATGGTGCTACTATGAAGATGGCAAACCTTGGAGCCTGAACACTTTTAAGGATGGCTTGAATTACGGCCCTTACAAAACATGGCACGAGAACGGTCAGTTGTATATACAGGGTCAGTTTGTAGAAGGTCGTAAAACCGGTGAGTGGTTTACCTATTTCTCCAATGGAAGTCTGAATACGCGAGGCTTCTATAAAGAAGATGAAAAGGTCGGTATTTGGAACTCCTATAATTTAGAGGGTACCATGAAGCGCGAGCAAGACTTTGGTGCGGGTTCCGTGAAGTGAGGCAAATCAACAATTCATTGTTGGAATATTTGTTTTAGGAATCCCATCAACACACTGATTTCTCAATAATTTTCTGAGTAAATCGTTTACCCGTCATGTATAAAATCGCTTCGTTCCTGATGTGCATTCTGGGCACTTCTGCCGTGTTCGCCATGGATGGCGAAATAACCCGCTCACAGTATATCGACAGTTGGAAGGATGAAGCCATGTATCAGATGAGTGCACATGGAATCCCCGCAAGTATTACCCTGGCGCAAGGTATTTTGGAAAGTCGCGATGGCAATAGTCGCTTGGCAAAGGAGGGGAATAATCATTTCGGGATTAAATGCCATTCCGATTGGACGGGCGACCGTATCTATGCCGATGATGACGCGAAGAATGAGTGTTTCAGAAAGTACAAGAATGCCCGTGAATCGTTTGATGATCACTCTGATTTTTTAAAGAAGCAGCGCTACGCTTCGCTTTTTGAACTTGAAATTGACGATTACAAGGGGTGGGCTCGCGGCCTGAAATCGTGCGGATACGCAACTAGTCCGGAATATGCTCAATCATTGATTCGGATCATAGAAGAAAACCATCTAGAACAATTCGACGAACAAGGATTATTGTTGGCGAAAAATGACGAGTCACCGAAACGCTCGGCCAAAAAACCCAAGGCCCGCACGGTTGCTGAAAGTGGAAAAGGTCAGTCCAAAAAAGGTAAGAAGGATACGGCTGATGATCGCCAGGAAATCACCTTGTCAGGCAAGCACGAAGTATTGGAAAGCAGCAATCGAATCAAATATGTGGTGGCGCGCGAAGGGGATACACGCGAGTCGATTGCAAAGGAAATTGATTTGAATGTGTTTATTTTGAACCGATTCAATGATTTCGACTCTACTACCGAGCTAAAGACAGGCGATATTGTTTACCTACAGCCAAAACGATTGCAGGCGGCCTCACCAGAATATATAGCTGCAGAAGGTGACACCTGGTTTTCAATTTCGCAACAACACGGAATTAAACTTAAGCGATTGTGTAAATTGAATACAGCATCGGCTGAAAAACCCATTGCTGCCGGAACGCGAATAGTTCTGAAAAAGAAATAATAAAAAAAGTCAACCTCAAGGTTGACTTTTTCGTTGCCCGACCTGGATTCGAACCAAGACAAACTGAACCAAAATCAGTTGTACTGCCATTATACTATCGGGCAAGAACACTTTTGTACAAAGCGGTCGCAAATTTAATACGCGTTTTCGGATAAACAAGCACTTGCGTTTACTTTGTCGAAACAATTTTTGCGCGTGAAAATTCTTGCTAATTACATCAACGGAATGTTGGCCGAGCCTGCCAATGGTCGTTACTTGAATAACATTGATCCATCAACAGGACATTGTTACGGGAAAATACCGGCTGGCAATCAGGCCGATGTTGAGTCAGCGGTGCAAGCTGCTGAAGCGGCTTTTCCATCCTGGTCGCAACTGCCCGCAACGGAACGGTCACGCATACTTGTGCGTTTGGCAGATTTGATACATGAGCACCGTGATATGCTTGCGGAGGCTGAGTCTATTGATAATGGAAAGCCACGCTCATTGGCCGCACAGATGGATATTCCGCGCGCAGAGGACAACATTCGGTTTTTTGCCACAGCTATTCTTCATTGGAGTTCTGAAGCACATGTGATGGAAGATCGAGCCATTAACTACACCAATCGCAAGCCTATCGGGGTGGTTGGATGTATTTCGCCTTGGAATCTTCCTTTGTATTTGTTTACCTGGAAAATAGCTCCGGCGTTGGCTATCGGAAATTGTGTGGTTGCCAAACCAAGTGAAATTACACCAATGACGGCCTTTCTATTTTCTAAATTGTGTATTGAGGCAGGCTTACCGGCTGGTGTACTCAACATTGTTCATGGATTGGGCGCAGAGGCCGGCGACGCAATCGTGAATCATCCTCGGATAAAGGCTATTTCGTTTACCGGAGGGACTGCTACAGGCGCGCGTATCGCTGCTGCTGCTGCTCCGAAATTCAAAAAACTTTCTCTTGAATTGGGTGGAAAAAATCCAACCGTCATTTTCGACGACTGCGATTATGATAAAATGCTGCGAACTACATTGCGTGCAGCTTTTGCAAATCAGGGACAAATTTGTTTGTGCGGCTCGCGCATATTGGTTCAGGATACACTGTATGATCGATTTATTGCTGATTTTACCGCCAAGGTATCGGCTATGAAGGTGGGCGATCCTTTACTCGACGAAACAAAGACCGGGGCAGTAGTAAGCAAAGCTCACATGGAAAAAATTCTTTCCTGTATTGAACTAGCCAAAGAGGAGGGCGGCAAAGTAGTATGTGGCGGTAAACAGGTGAAATTGGATGGACGCTGTGCCGAAGGATATTTCGTCGAACCAACAGTAATCATTGGTCTTGGCCCGGATTGTCGCACAAACCGCGAAGAAATCTTCGGTCCGG
>JAURKF010000259.1 GCA_030831885.1 Flavobacteriales bacterium | reverse complement strand
TAGTATATGATGAGGCCTTAAGTTATTGGGAAGGTAGCACCTACGTTGCTGTATACAACCTCTTAGACGCTAACGTTGAAGTGAACAATATATCGGTAGTAATTAGCGGAGGTACTGATGCATCAGGCAATCTTCAGAATGATGAATTCTTTGCCAGCAATGCATTCCGAATTGACACCCGCAACCCACAAATTGCTGCGCTTACCACAAGCACTTCCCTTCTGAATGAAAGCGACATCGGGCAGTCCACCTTCGCCGTCACCGTCAATTTCGATGAGGCAATGGATATCGGTACGCAGCCACAGATTGCATTTACTCCACTGGCCACCAGCCTTACACTTGCATCTACCTCAGCGTGGGATTCCGACTTTACTTATACCGCCCATTACGATGTTGCCGCGGGTGAAGCAGCTATCAGTGGCATTGATGTTACAATAGCCGGAACTGCTGCTGATGCCGCTGGCAATTTGATGGACGAGTTGAACTTCCAGGACGTATTCGATATGGATATTGCCAGCAACATTGAATATGCACTGACCAGTTCAGAAATGAGCATTTATCCCAACCCAGTAGCAATTGGCAACGATGTTCGTCTCGTGATGCCATCATCGCTGCAAACTGCGCAGATTATCATTTTTGATAGTCAAGGAAAAATTATTTCAGATTTGAACTTTACGACTGGCAATACACCACTGTTTATAAGCACTTCGCATTGGTCAGAAGGCATGTATCTAATTCGAATAATTTCAAACTCTTCAGAAGGAAATCTGAAGCTAAGTGTTATCAAATGACGAGTGTCCGCTTGATTGTGCTGGTTCTCTTTGGGAATTAAGCATATAAAAAAGACCTTCCGCATAGCAAAATTTCAAAAGCCTCCCCAACTTTACGGGCGGCTTTTTTGTTTATGCACCATGGCCAAGGAGACTTTTTCGATACCGAAATATTTGCAACAGCGCATCGCTGAAGGCGAGCACCAAATGCTCGACTTCAAATTTGCCGTGAACGATGCGCGCAAGATTGCCATTACCCTTTGCGCATTTGCCAATACGGATGGCGGCACGTTGCTCATTGGCGTGAAAGACAATGGTGCTATTGCCGGGGCGCGACTGCAGGAAGAAGAACATATGATTCAGGCTGCAGCCACTATGTATTCCAAACCACCAATTGACTACTCTACCCAAGGATGGAAAGCCGGTGATCGGTATGTATTGGAAGTAATCATTCCTTCATCGAGGCATCGCCCTCATCTGGCCGTAAACGAACTGGGTGAATGGCGCGCGTTTGTGCGACGCCACGATCAGAATTTCCCCGCTCCAGGTGTCTTAATGCAATATTGGAAGAGCAATCATACGCCGATTACAGAAAAGTATTTTCATACCGAAAAAGAAAAACGACTCTTTGAGGCACTATCACAAAAAGAGGGATATACCGTAAGCCAACTATCCAAAATGAGTCGCATACCGCGTCCTATTGTCACAACATTACTTGCACGCTTCATGCGATGGGAATTGGTCACTATGGAATTTGATCAGAATACAGCACGATTTCGTTCCACTGAGTAATATTGTCCAATGAGCAGCGAACGTTTAAGTCGATTCGACAACATGCATATTCTGTTTTGGCTTATCAAGGATATGAGCTGGTGCCTGATGTCGAAAACAGTTGGCACGTTGATGATTGGACCAACCATAATCGTGGCACTCATCATTCTTTGGCGTTCACGAGATCACATCACCTCTTTCATTCACAACCTTGCAGTGCTCTTCTGGATTTCGGCCAACTCGCTCTGGATGCTTGGAGAAATGTATTGCAGCGATTGCACAAAACCCTATGCTATCTGGTTATTTGCAGGAGGCATGGGTGTGCTGGCCATTCACTATGCCTATAGAATGATTCGGAATATTTATCGCAAGTTTAATTCCTGATGACTCTGTGGACTGTTGTTCCTTTCTCGGTGCGAACACGTAACGTATAAAAACCTGCTTCGAACGGCATTTCCAAATCGATTGAACTGCTCTTGTAGGGTGCATAAAACCCGCACGATTGTCCAAGCGCATTGCAGATAATCACCTCGCTGATATATGAATCAGCTTGAAGGTGAATACGACCTTCGGTAGGATTGGGAAACAACCGCACTGAAGTTTTCATTGCTTCATCGATAGCGACGGTAGGCTGGGTGAAACTCAAACAAAATTCTCCGGTAGTAAGCGGTAATTCCGGACTTCCAAAACCACTATAGTTGAACCCATCGACAGCTAAATAATAACTTGTGGCAGCTTCTATAGTTGTTGTTAATCCTGACCAATAATTATACATCGCACTATTGATGTCTTCATTACAAGCTACAAGTTCCAATGAGTCGCATTCACCGCTATAGAGGGCCATTTGGGTATCTTGAGAAATAAAAGCCAGGTTTGTATCACATGGCTGAACGTAGAGCATCAGGACTCCATCGTACCCATCAAAGCGAAACCACACAGTGGCATCAACCTGAGGCGAACTACCATCGGCATTTCCTGTAAGGTCATCGAGCCAGCACCCTGTAACCGAAGCAATGTCCAAATCATTTCCGGTTGCTCCAACATTGGTATACGGCCCGGCCAATGCAGGCTCAGCCTGCTGATTGATATAGAGTTGAATATCGGTTGCAAATGAGCACAAATCATTGAGCGGTTGTGCAAACGCAACCGTAAAGCAACAAAAGATTACACTGAACGAAATTGTGCGAATCAACCAATTAGAAAATTCCATGTGCATGCGAAAAGAGGGAGACACTTATCTCTTCGCAAAAGTAAACGAACCCAACTGCTTTAACTAGGGTTGCTCATGATAATCAGGAAAATCTTCGGCAGCCTGTGCCTTTGAACTGCTCAACTCCTGCCCCTCGGCATTTTGTTTATACAACGACCAATTATCTGTTGCGGTCGTTTCAAGCCAAACAGGTCCCGACTTGCGAAACACTTGAACGTATAAGCCTAGGGTTTGCTGAAACATATGCTCCAACTCTTGCACTGTCATCGCGGTTGGTATGGTAAGAGTAGTCTCATTGATGGACGGATTGCAGGCCTCAATGGTCCATCGAGGATTTATGAGATGTTGCTTTTCCGAAGGCATTCCCATTTCATGAGGACGTGAGAAGAATTCCAGTTTAAGAAAAGGAAATTCTGAATTAAACATACGCTGAACTAATTCAAGCGCATCGTAGCGATTAATCTGGAGTTTCATAGTCGTTTGGTTAAATCAACATTCAGCGTTGATCAGATAATATAATAAGTGGAACGGGTGAATTAAATGCTAGCTTCTTGGTTGTCGGCTCATGAAACATGCGCCAGAGGAAATTATGCTTTCGTGCTACGATTACCATCACGGAAGCCTTGTGCCTGCGCACCCAATCCAACAATGTTTCTTCGGTTAAATTGGGGCGATATGGCAAAAAATGAGTCTTTACATCAGCATCCTGAAATTTCCGATAGAGCGGCTTCAGCGAAGTATCATCGCCTTCAATAAATGGCGTATCCATAACATTGACAAAGTGAATTTTCGATTCATGCGCCTCTGTCCACTCTTTCAATATTCTCAACCCTTTGCCCATCGGAATATGTTGCTGATCGAATGCAAAGGCAAGGTTTTTCCATTGTTTATACTTGGCTTTCTCCGGTACGATGATAATAGGGCATGATACCGTCCCTGCAACGTCTGTACCCGTTGAACCAAATACAATTTCATTAAATTTTTCTGTATGTGCAATCCCGAAAACTACTGCTCCAATTTTTCCCTTTGAGACCAGCTCACGAATAACATCAGGGCCAAAACCGATTTTAAGTTTAGACCGCACCTTTAACGCATCACCATAATCTTTGCGCATCTTATCAATCAATTTGTTCATTTGCGCCTGGTCCTCTGCTTGCCAATCTTCCATTGTCATTCGCAAATCGAAATAGACATCACTTACAACCGGAATATGGGTAGCATGCACAATGAGCAGATCAGTTCCGAAATCAATTGCCATATCGGCAGCGTAACGAAGTGCATTGCGTGAAGAAGTAGAAAAATCGGTGGCTGCTACTATGGTTTTCATTACGACTGGATTGATGCCGCAATTTGTAAAAGAAAAAGCGTGATCAACTTGACCACGCTCAACTCTATATTTGATTATTGTCAGTAGTACAAAATCAATTTCGCATCTTTTCCAACGCATTCGGATTTGCAACCGTAATGCTTGATCCGGAAATTTCAATGTGTCCTTCTGCTCTGAAATCGCTCAAGGTTCGAATCAATGATTCGGTTGCTGTGCCTACCATATTAGCCAAATCTTCGCGAGCAATAGCCATCGTGAATGCTTTGTCACTTTTCAGGTTGTGATAACGCGCACGCAACTCTAGTAAAGCCTCTGCAGTGCGTTTACGCACACTGCTGTATGCCAAGGCAATGAGTTTATCGTGCTCAGTTTGCAAATTTCCTGTTAGCATGCGCACAAACTGCTGCGTAACCATCGGGTGCGTAAGCAGCTTATAAAAATCTTCAATGGGGAAAATGGTGATTTCCGACTCTTCAATTGCCTCTGCACTAATGGCATGAAACTCATCCTCTAGCAGGGCCATATAGCCAAAGAATTCGCCGGGCTGCAGCATTTTGATAATGAAATCCTTGCCGAGTTCATGACTCTTGAAGAGCTTAATTTTTCCTGAATTGAGCAGGTATAAACCCTGAGGTGTATCTCCTTCCGTGAAAATAACATCGCGCTTTTTAAGATGCTTAATTTGCTGACGGCTCGAAATCTTGGTGATGTCCTCAATTCCTTGAATATTGCCGAGCAATTCATTCATACCGTCACGTGTAGGCTGTATGTCTTTGCGTATTGCCTCCACTTTGCGCAAGCGACTCTCCACTGCGTTGAGCAATTCAATATCATCGAAAGGTTTCGTGATATAATCATCTGCACCCATTTCCATGCCTTTGCGCACATCCGTTCGCTCCGCCTTGGCAGTTAAAAATATGAACGGCAATGCGGCAGTATCAGGATTTTTGTTAAGCATATGCAAAGTCCCATATCCATCGAGCACCGGCATCATAATGTCGCAGATGACCAGGTCGGGTTTATGGTTTACAGCTAACTCAACTCCTAATTTACCGTTTTCGGCATTTAGAACTTCGTAGCCGGCGAGTTCAAGAATTTCAGAAGTGTTTTCGCGCACTTCTGTGTTATCCTCAATGAGTAAGATTTTTTTCATGATCATTAAATGGTTTTTGGAAGATAGATATAAAAAGTAGAGCCACTGTTCAGCTTGCTAGAGCATGTAATAGTTCCCTGCATTAATTCAAGATATTTCGTTACAATGTTTAACCCCAGGCCGGTGCCGGGGATGGCAATTGCATTGGCACCGCGGAAAAATCGCTCGAACAGATTTTTCATATCGGCTTCCGATATTCCAATGCCCTGATCCTTCACAGCAACTACTACATTATCATCATTCACAGCTACATTCACATCGATAACAGCACCTTCCGGAGAAAATTTAATCGCATTGGAAAGCAGATTAAACATAACATTGCGGAATAATTGTCGGTCAATCATCATTTCAAATGATCCAGTGTTGTATGTTATGGTTTGACCACTTCGCACAACAGAATTGATATCCGACACAACTTCTTTTGCCAATGCAAACACATCATGCAATGCAGGCTTGGCGGTCATCTTCCCCTCTTCCAATTTTCCAAGCGAAAGGAAGTCATTACGTATTTGTGTCAGCCCACTCACAGCATT
>JAURKF010000258.1 GCA_030831885.1 Flavobacteriales bacterium | reverse complement strand
CGCCAATAATCAAATCTTTCAACCCATTGTTGTCCAAGTCATACATCGTTGTGGTCCCTCCTGTGTGGCGCAGCGGCCCGGAAATATCTTCATCTCCGCGCGGATTTACCACATTAAAATCACACTCAAATTGATCGCCCATTATCAAAGAAAAACTCTCGACACTTTCTCCAAACATTCCATAGCATCGATTGCGACAAATGAAGTCCGGCGCATTGCAATTGCCATTTTCAATAGCCATATTCTTATAGAAATAGAGCGATGAACTGAACTCGTTCCAACTCCACATATCCATGTCTCCATCGTTATCGTAATCGTCAATAGCGGGAACATCCGGCGAAATACAGAACACCCCTGATATAAGCGGTTGCGATCCGTCCCACTCGTAATACGCCATAACATTGGGGTTAACGGTTGGGTCAAAGGATAGACCGGTGGTCGAGGTATTTAAATAAATTTTGAATCCACTTCCTGAATTAGCGCAAATATCCTCCCTACCATCGCAGTTCATATCGCGAAGCAACACCCAATTGCGCAAATTGGCAGGAAACGCAGCGTTGTATTGCTGTGTGTAGCGATATGAGTACGTCCCGGGCACACTTGAATCGTTCACAAAAACCGAAAACTTACCTCCATTACGATCGAATACAAAAAGATCCTTCACTCCGTCGAGATTAGCATCGAAAGTCGATACCTGACAAGAGTTGAGACCACCGGCCAAGGGATCGTCGAGCTCCACGCCGTTTTGAGTTACCTGAATAGTTGTTTGGCGAACGAATTCTTGAGCCTGCAGTTGGAAATGGGCAGCAATTGCCAAAAGAAATAAGGTAACACGCATGGAAAAAAATAATAGGCAATTTAGGTACAATTAAGATTGATATGTACCCGAACGAATAGTGCATACCAGGCAACCTATTCACTGATTAACCGATTCCTTTCGCATCTTTGCCTTCTATGATTCGTATCTCACTGATTTTATTCCTACTTGTAAGTTCTAGTTTGTCTGCGCAGGCTCAGCCGCCCAAGGGCAATCGCCAGGGAGGTGGTCCTCGCCAAGCGATGGTAGGAAAAGTATATGGGAAAATTATCGACGACGAAACCAAAAAACCGGTTGAGTACGCAGTTGTGCAGATTTTCAAGGCAACTAGGCCGGGTGAAGACAGCACAAAAGCAGAGTTGGTAAGCGGAGGAATTTCGGCAGCAAACGGCGATTTCAGCATAGACAACATACCTGCGGGTGAGCCACTAACTATTGCTGTCAATTTTGTGGGCTATGGCATCTACCGCAGCAGCTTCACGCTGAGTGCAGGACAAGGCATGGGTATGCCTGAAAAAGATCTGGGTAACATTAAACTCGCAGTTAGCAGCACGATGAAAGAAGTAGTGATTGATGGAGGAGATGGCGACTATAAAATCGAGTTTGACAAGCGCATTTACGATGTGGAGAAAAATCCAATGAATGCCGGAGGAACTGCAGAAGATGTACTTCGCAATATTCCCTCTGTGCAAGTTGACCTGGATGGCAACGTGAGCATGCGCAATAGTGCTCCACAAATTTTCATTGATGGCAGGCCCACTACGCTTACAATCGATCAGATTCCGGCCGATGCAATTCAAAAGGTAGAGATCATTACCAACCCATCGGCCAAGTACGATGCTAGCGGAGGTGGTGGCGGTATCGTCAACATTGTGATGAAGCACAACCGCGGGATGGGCTACAATGGAAGCTTACGTGTTGGTGCCGATAGCAGGCCTCGAACCAACATCGGCGGAGACATTAATCTGCGTCAGGGTAAGTTCAACTTTTTCGCCAACGGAAACTACAATCAACGCAAAAGCATCAGCCGAGGGACAACTGACCGCGACACCTACTTACCTTATGATACTACCAGTTTGAGTCAAAGTCAGGTTTCAACCAATCTAGGATTCTTTCTGAATGGTAAAGTGGGAGTTGATTGGTTCGTGGACAATCGCAATACACTTACTTTTTCTCAAAGTATTACCCAAGGACAATTCAATCCATTTGATACCATTTACGCACAGACTGATACCCTAGTAGATGGGCTTATCGGGGGGAGTAGCACCTATGTGCGCAATTCACAAACCAACCGACGTTTTCAGAATTACGGAACAAGCCTACTATACAAGCATTTATTTGCAAAAGAAGGAACCGAACTTACTGCCGATTTCAATGTAAATATTATTGAAAGCTCATTTCAGGGGGACTACACGAGCCGATACTCCGATGCTATGACTAGCGTACAGCGCCAATCAGGCGGCGGAAACATGCAGCTTTATACTTCGCAAACCGATTACACCAGCAGGATTAACGAAAAAGTGAAAATCGAAGTTGGAATGCGCGGTTCTATGCGCCACTATGAAAGCATCTATGACAATTTCCGATTGAATGAAGCCACAGGAGCGTATGAGCAGTTGCCAGGACTATTGGTTAATTATGAATTCCTCGATCAAGTGTACGCAGCTTATGGAACCGTATCGAAGAATGCGGAAAAATGGAAATATCAGTTGGGACTTCGAGCCGAAAGCAGCAACTACGAAGGAAAACTTCGTGATACAACGCTTTCCTTTCATGTGCAATATCCCATTAGCCTATTTCCGTCGCTCTATCTCACACGCGTAGTGAGCGAAACAGAGGATGTTCAGCTGGCACTTTCTCGGAAAATCAATCGACCATCTTTCATGCAACTTATACCCTTTGTGGATTATAGCGACAGCTTAAACGTTAGCCGAGGAAATCCCGAACTACGGCCCGAATTCACCAATCTTGCCGAGCTGAGCTATCAGAAGTCCTTCAATAAGAAAAACGTATTCATTGCAACGGCCTATGTCCGTTATACCACCAACCTCACCATACGAAATCAGGTTACAGAATACAACCCAATCATGCAACGCGACATAGTGGTGAACACCTATGACAATGCATCAAGTAGCACAGCAATGGGACTAGAGCTCGTGAGCCGAACAAGCCTAACCTCGTGGTTTGATTTGACCTTGAATCTTAACCTTTACAACTCTTCCATTGACGGAACGAACATAAGTCCAACGCTCACCAATAGTCAATCGAGCTGGTGGACAAAAACGAATGCCATCTTCAAATTGCCTAAGGGATTTACTTTTCAGACGTTATTTGACTATTCGAGCCGAAAAGCACTCACCGTAGGCTCGAGTGATCGCGCAAGCGGTGTCGAAGGTGGCGGTGGTGGTCGCATGGGCGGTGGTGGCGGTGGAATGTGGGGAGGCACCGACAATACGGTGCAAGGCTACGTGCTTCCAACGTATGGGCTCGACCTTTCGTTGAAAAAAGAATTTGGCAAGAACAAGAATATGACCTTTACAGTGGCTATGCAGGATGTATTTCGCACACGCGTTCAATTCACCCATAGCGAAACCGATATTTTCATTCAGGATACATTTAAACGTCGTGACTGGCGTTTGATGCGTTTCAATTTCGGATGGAAGTTCGGCAAGGTCGATGCCTCATTATTTAAACGAAAGAATATGAAGCAAAATGAGGGCGGAATGGAAGGTTAAAGGTGCTGCAATCTCAGCCCGTAATAATCCTATTGTAAGACACAGTATAAATCATTGCTCGGTTTGTCTTCTATCTCCACAGAATCCGGCTTCTACGAACTGACCTCATGCTTACCTTCGCGCTCCAAAATTCGCTCTCCACATGGTAGGTATAATTATGGGCAGTAAAAGTGATCTGCCAATTATGAATGAGGCAGCAGAAGCCTTGCAATCATTGGGCATTCCATACGAAATAACGATTGTAAGTGCGCACCGCACTCCCGAACGAATGTTCGACTATGCAACACAAGCTGCTGCGCGTGGCTTGAAGGTAATTATAGCAGGAGCAGGGGGTGCAGCGCATTTGCCGGGGATGACAGCTTCACTCACTTCGCTTCCGGTTATTGGAGTCCCCATTAAATCGTCCAACTCTATCGATGGTTGGGATAGCGTATTGTCAATTCCGCAAATGCCCGCCGGTGTTCCTGTAGCAACGGTAGCTCTCAATGGAGCTCGAAACGCAGGCATACTTGCAGCACAAATTATAGGTTGCCACGATAGCGCAGTAATGAAACGACTCGAAGCCTTTAAAGAGGAATTGAAGCAAAAGGTTATGGATTCAATCAATGAATTGAACAAGAAGTAATACCAATTATGGAAAAAAATATACTATCGCTCGATCCTAAGGATCTTCCGCAGCCCAAGCTACATCAATACCTATTGGGAGCAATTGGTCCTCGCCCGATTGCCTTTGCGAGTACAATGGATGCGCAAGGGCGACCTAATCTGGCTCCGTATAGTTTTTTTAATGTTTTCAGTTCCAACCCACCCATCCTGATTTTCTCTCCGGCGCGGCGCGGCAGAGACAATACCACTAAACATACTCTCGAGAATGCGCTGGCAACCGGTGAATGCGTTATAAACATTGTAAACTTCGACATGGTTGAGCAGATGTCACTGGCGAGTACGGAATACCCAGAAGGCGTTAGCGAATTTGAGAAGGCTGGACTTACGGCGATTCCTTCCGAGGTAGTTCGCCCATTTCGGGTAAAAGAATCTCCTGTTCAATTCGAATGTAAAATCAATGATATTGTTGCGCTAGGATCTCAAGGAGGGGCAGGCAACCTCATAATTTGTGAAGTTGTTCGAATTCATATTATTCAGAGCATCCTTGATGAAGATGGGCGTATTTCACCTGAAAAAATCGATCAGGTCGCACGCATGGGTGGTCATTTCTATACACGAGCCAACCAAGGGCTCTTTCAACTCCCCCAACCTACTACACAAATTGGAATCGGTTTCGACCAACTCCCGGAAGATATTCGAACTTCATCTGTCCTTACGGGAAACGATTTAGCTCAATTAGCCGGAACAGAAACTTTACCAAACGAAACAGAGGTGAACGAGTACAAACTTACAGTACTCGCTGAACTATTTCTTGATTTCGAAGGTAAAGCGATGGAACTGGAACAGCAACTCCACCTAAAAGCAAAAGAATTAATTGCTGAAAAAAAGATAACAGATGCCTGGATGACCTTGCTCGCGTTCAATAATTAATTTCCCCTAACGCGTGCCTCAACCAACCTATTCCGGGAAAGAGTCTTTAACTATTCTAAGTAGTCTGCGCGCCATTGCGGCTATTATGGTTTGCCTCTATCACAGTGCATTTATACTCACACCGTTTTTCCCTAGCGTTACCTCGCTTCTCGACATAGGTCAAGAGGGTGTTTATGTCTTCTTTGTCATCAGCGGTATGGTCATGCCTTGGTCAATGGAAAAAATTGGGTATCGAATTTCAGACTTCTTCACCTTCCTAGCCAAGCGAATAGTGCGTCTTCAACCCCCGCTAGTTCTTGCCGCCTGCATCATAGTGCTGACCTCTTGGAAGATGTTCAATACCGAAAGTCAAAGTGGATGGGAGCTCCTTGCCGCGAGCGCAACACTCACAGCGCCATTATTCAATTTACCCTGGGTAAACAACATCTACTGGACACTCTTTGTGGAAATGCAGTATTATATTTATATAGCTATTGCTTACCCTCTATTGACTCATTCATCGATTATGCGAAGGAGCCTAATTATTGTATTACTCCTTGCTCTTTCCTTCACTTCTTATGGAATGGCCCCTATTGTTGCCAAATCCAATCTCCCTTTTCATATGCCGGTTTTTCTTATGGGCTACTACCTATTTATGAGATACAAGGGACGGATTAGTGAACTTGAATTTTGGATAGGAATGACTGCATGCACTGCAGCATGCGCTTTGCTAGTAGGGTTTGTGCATCACTTGGGATTTCGAATCGTTGCCACCGCAACAACAACGGCGTTGATTATACGATTCACTCCCAAAGGATGGAAACTGCTCAGCTCTATAGGTGAGGTTTCGTATTCGCTTTACCTAATGCACTGGCCTATCATCAGCACACTGTGTTTTTTCATGAATGAAAATAGAAAAACCGGCGAAGGGAGTTTACTTGTTTTCGGAGCCATTCAAATCATAGCGGTACTATTCGCATTTCTTTTCTACTATATGATTGAAAAGCCGGCGCTTGCTTGGTCCAAAAGAATTACGTTCGAAAGAAGTAATTAGGCCTTAAATAATTCGAATGAGAAGGTTGTTCCTTGATCCTTTGCCGACTCAATTTTTAATTTT
>JAURKF010000257.1 GCA_030831885.1 Flavobacteriales bacterium | reverse complement strand
TTTATATCTATGATAAGAAATCTAAAGGTATGGAGCACATACTTATTGACGAAACTACGGTTCGAGGCATTTCAGATATGGAAGATTGTGGCTCTTTCGTTTTGTTAGGATGCGAGTCAGGGCTCTTCAAACTAAATAAACCATACCAATCATCTCAGCTGCATCTTATTGATGGCTCGTTGGAAGTGAAGGATATTCTTTTGTCGAATGGGTTTTGCAGGCTTGCTACCAATAAGGGCGTTTACGAGTATTCCATATCCACGGACCAGCTGAGGCACAATGCAGTGGTCCAAAGCAGGAACACTACATTTTTATTCGAAGACACTAAGGGATTTCTTTTCATCGGTTTGAGCAATGAAGGTATAGTCAAGGTTTTGGGGGATGGCTCACTCAAGTATATGGATAAGGTGGCTGGCAATATGCCCAACCTTCAAATGCTTAGCATGGTGAATTTTGGCGATGGGTATTATGCCGCAGGTAATCATGGGTTATTTGAGTTAGATGAGGATTTGCAGGTTAGGGCACATTATAATGAGTTGAATGGGCTTGCAAATGCCTTTGTATACGGCATATTGATTGACAAAAATGGAATGTTGTGGCTTAGCACGAACAATGGTGTTGCCATGTTCAATCCGGAATCCAAGCAAATTAGAAACTTCAGCATGGCTGATGGGTTGCAATCACTAGAGCATAACCGAAGTTCTTTTTTGAAGGATAGTGATGGATGCCTTTATTTTGGGGGTACTACTGGGATTTCACAATTAGCTCGAGAATCTTTGGAAATGCAGATAGAGCATCCCATCGTGCGATTGAGTGGGCTGCGCATCAATAACCAAAAGATATTCAATGTCGATTCTCTAGTCTTTGCTGCAGAGGGATTATCGTTTGGCTATTATCAAAGTAACTATGAATTTGAAATTGCTGTGCTCGAATTCTTCCGGCCCGAAAGGTATGGTGTTGAATATATGCTGGAAGGTTGGGATAGTGAATTTCAAAAATGCGGCGGAGACTTTACCATTCGGTACACGAATTTACCACCGGGAGCTTATACGCTTGTTTGCCGAATTGCAAATGATAGCAATGCACCGATTCACAGGGTGTTATCCTTTTCAATTGAGACGCCTTATTGGCGAAAATGGTGGTTTATAGCGCTACTCGTTTTGCTTGGGTTGGTCATACTATTGTTTATTAATATTTCCATAATTCGTGCTCGCAGTCATCGAGCAACAGTTGCATTGGAACGAGTGCGTGAGATTGAGAGAATGCGCTCGCGCATATCCAAGGATATCCATGATGAAGTAGGCGCAGGGCTCACCAAGATTACGCTAATGAGTGAGGCTGCTAAAATCAATCTGGAGGATAATGCGGATTATTATTACACCTTAAACAAGCTATCAGAAACATCAAGAACAATCACGCGGGGCCTGCACGAAATCATCTGGTCAGTTAATCCGGATGCGGATAATAGTGCTTCATTATTCGATCATATCAATCAATATGCACATGAGTTTTTGGAAGATACAGAGATAGTGTTGAATGCACAGATAGTTGAGACAACACGGTTGGTGCTATCTCCTGCTATTCGACGTAATATTTTCCTGATTCTCAAAGAGGCACTTAATAATATTGTTAAACACGCCCATGCGTCACAAATACAACTCAGTTTGCGCACCACAGAGGAACGAACGTTTTTGATTGTTATCACTGACAATGGCCTAGGATTCTCAAATGATGAACATCAAATTCGAGGTCGATATGGCCTTCTAAATATGCGAGCGCGCTCTGCAGATAGCGGACTGGATTTGCACATACACAGCGAAATAGGAATTGGGACAACCATTCGGATTACTGGCTATGAGGGTGAGGGTATTTAATTATGTGTGGAATGATTACCTTCGAATTAAATAGCATTTTATGGGACTTAGAGATTGTTTATTTTTAATTTTTCTATTTTGTAAGCTAGGTATTTATGCCCAAACCACCGACCCATTCGAAGAGTTTAAACGCAAGCGCGAACAAGAATTGAATACATTCGAAAAGGATTACAAGCGCGGACTTGATTCGTTGCGTGAATCGCAAAATCGTGATTTTGCTCTGTTGCTGGAAGGAAAATGGAGCGAGCGTGAAGTGGCGAAGGCTCCGCCGGTTTTAGAAAAACCTAAGCCCGATATTCCGCCTGCGGTAGAGGAGGAGAGACCTGCCGAAGTGCCAGCTGAGCCGGTGGTGCTGCCCGATGCGATAGAGGAAGATGCTCCTGTCAATCAACCTCAAGAACCGGAAGCCGGTGATAAGCAGGATGAGCAACCTGAAGATGATTCTGAGGAGAACGTGCTGCAGGAAGATTCCTATCGCATTCAAATTGAAAATGCCGCACAAGGTTTGGCGCTTGCACCAACTGTCTTTTTTGGAAACGCGACCTGGTGGCCCTCGGCTGCATCTTGGCCTACATGCGCTCGACCGCTCGGATCATCTACCATCGCGGCATACTGGAAGAAATGTTCGGAGAAATCGGTCGAAGGATATCTGTCCTATTGGGCTACTCAGCGTGAACTTCTTCACCTGAGCGATTGGGCATTGCTTACGATGGTATCTCAATGGACCAAGCAACTTATGTCCAATTCGAGTGACGCTACCTTATTTGCGTGGTATATGCTGGTGCAGCTTGGGTATGATGTGCGCCTGATGTACACCGAACAGGGTGCTTCGCTGGCTTATCCATTCGAAGGTATGTTTTATGGTCGGAGTTATCTGGAGATGAACGGCGTTAAGTATTTTTTACTCGACAACAACAATGAACGCAGTCTATTTACCTACGATGGCAGTCATGCCGGCGCTAAACGAGTGTTTACGATGAAGCAAAATAGGCTCGCCGTTTTTCCTAATACGGAATCCCGGCACACCTTCGAGTTTGCATTGGATGGAAAGAAATACCGGTTGGATATGCCCTATAATGTTCATCGCTCGGAATATTATGCAAGCATTCCTCAAACAGAGCTTGGTTTTTATTTCGACGATTCGGGGGCTGATGATTTCGCCGAGACCTGCAACGAACAGCTTCGCCAATGGGTTGATGCGTTGCCAACGCAGCGCGAAAAGATTCGCTTTTTGTACGCAATGGTGTGCGCCGGTGTTCCTTATGCTACCGACCAGGAACAGTTTGGATACGAAAAGTTTTGCATCGCTGAGGAGTCGCTGCATTATAGCCACGCCGATTGTGAAGACCGCACCTTTCTATTGAACTACCTTATCCGAACCTTCGTGGGCGTGCCCACCATTGGTCTCAACTACCCCGGGCACGTGGCCATGGCTGTGATGCTCGACGAAGTGAAGCCTTCCG
>JAURKF010000256.1 GCA_030831885.1 Flavobacteriales bacterium | reverse complement strand
TCTCGATTTTGAAGAACCTATAAAAGAATTGCATTCGCAAATTGAAAAACTGCGAGAAAGTGAGAAGAAGGCAGGGGTCGATATGTCAGTTGCAATTGCTGAATTGGAAGACGCAGTCGTTAAGAAGAAGCAAGAGATTTATAGCAATTTAGACGCTTGGCAAATGGTATTGATGAGCCGTCATCCGGATCGTCCATACACACTACAATATATCGAATACATCACCGGTAACAACTGGATTGAGTTGTTTGGTGATCGCACGGTGAAGGACGATAAGGCGATGGTCGGTGGTTTCGGTTTCTTGGATGATGTTAGTGTTATGTTTATTGGACATCAGAAGGGAAATTCAACCAAAATGCGTCAATACCGAAATTTCGGTATGGCCAACCCGGAAGGTTATCGCAAAGCGTTGCGTTTGATGAAGCTTGCCGAGAAATTCAACAAGCCCATTATTACACTCATTGACACTCCCGGCGCATTTCCCGGGCAGGAAGGTGAGGAGCGCGGCCAGGGTGAAGCAATTGCCCGCAATTTATTTGAAATGATGAAGTTGCGTGTGCCTGTAATCTGTATCATTATCGGCGAAGGAGCTTCTGGTGGAGCCTTGGGTATCGGTATCGGTGATCGTGTATATATGCTGGAAAATACTTGGTATTCCGTTATATCGCCAGAGTCATGTTCTTCGATTTTGTGGCACTCATGGGATCAGAAAGTCACTGCTGCCAATGCGCTTAAACTTACATCGAAAGACATGCATGGACTGCGCTTGGTGGATGGAATTATACGTGAGCCTCTTGGTGGTGCACATACCGACCCTGAGACGGCCTTCAAAAATGTTAAGGAAGTAATCAAAAAGGAACTAGCCGAATTAATGAAGCTCGACCCCGACACGCTTGTGCGAAAGCGCCAGGAGAAGTTCTGCGCAATGGGTGTGGTAGTGGGGTAGGTGGCATTAATTACGGATTACGAATTACGGATTATTGTTTTGGGTTAGTGGTAAACTTTCATTCCACGAATTCCCATGTCTACGACCACATCTCCTAAAGCTGGCTCGAAAAATCCAGGTGTGCTGTTTTCTTCCCACTCAAAAGAGTTGTTTGTCGATAAGGACACTGTAACAACGATATCCTCCGTTTCATTACCGGTGATGACCAAGGGTGTTTCAAAACTTCCCGTGACCAAACACGATCCTTGTGGTATAGGCGACGTGGCAAAAAGTGGGTTGGGAACCGTAGTGGCGCCGGCAGGAGCTTGTCCCTGATTCACCCCATAAATAGTTTCAAAGGCCCAAAATCCCTGCAGTTTATTTCCATTTACAGCAAGTGTACTATCCTTAATTTGAAAATTGTTGATGTAGGTATTGTAGCCAATAAAAGATGCCAACGTGCCGGTAATGTCGAAGTTTATTCCACTCCAAGTGTAGCGTAAATCAATATCATAGTTTTGATAAGCAAGCGAAACACGGAGCCATTCATAGGTTCCGGAGGCTACATCTTTAAGGGGAATACTGTAAAAAGTCTGATTATTACCAACCGCATTAGATTGGGAAAAATCTATAGCGTTTGCACTTCCTGCCATTGTTTCGGGTGCATGATATAATACGGCTCCTCCTCCCGGAAGTGTGAACTGGTTTTGCGTCATTTCTATATAATGAGCACTCATATTGTTGAAACGAGGCGATTGTGAACCATGATTGGCTGGAATCGTTGAGGGGTTTCCTAAATTATCCAAGCGCACTTGGGTTGAATCGAACTTGAATTTGAAAACCAACTTCGGTTCGGCATCAGGCGGAGTGATTTCATCTCCTTTATCCTTTTTGCACGCGGAAAAAAGAGATGAAATCACCATTATTAAAAGGGTTATGGGAAGAAGTCTATTTTTCATACTGTTTGAGAAATACATTCAATCCCAAATATAATACTACTTCAATTGGCCCAAAGTCGCAGACCTTCGGCTGATGAAGAATAGCAAGGACACGAGTAAAACGATTGCACTGGCCACTATCCACTTGCGATGATTGAATGGTTCGTTCCAAACAGGAGGAGACTCATTGCGCAAGCTTTCACGATTTCCGGGTTTTAGGTGTTTGTTGAACTCACGTATGTAGGCAGCACCTGATGAAGTATTCCAGCCTGTCAAAGCGGCAAGTTCGTCGACTTCCTTCTTGCGACGGTTGCTAAGTTCCAATAAATACTCCTGGCCTTCGTCGCAACTAAAATCGCCCGATGCAGGATGGGTCATAATGTATCTGCACTGAAAATTTTCATTATTGGGCGTCACCTGGAATTGCAAATCGGCAGGGAACTTATCGCGGCTGTAACGCACATGTAACCGTGTAAAGAAAATGGTTTGATTGTAATTGTTTCCTTGGGTTATCCAATCAACACCTGCCTCTACGAAATCGTAGTTCACCGGCGGAGGCCCCACGCACGGATCACATTTAACGGCATTGTAAGGACTGACATTCCATGCATATTCGAGAAACACGGCATTACGTCCCTCCTGTTTATAGGTTTTCTCGAAAAGTGATGTATAGAAGTTGCCGAATTTGGGCTCGATGTACAAGGGAATATTACGATCGGTTGGCATTTTTACCGTGCGATAATTAGTGCACTCTACGCGCCCTTCTGAGGTAAGTGCATACACAATCATATCTTGGGAACCATTGCTATTAGCCATTCCTAATCGAAGTGGCAGCATAAACTTGGAGTGGTCGAAGCTGATTTGAATTGGCCTGAGATATTCGCTGTTGCGATTCTTGACCTTTTCAAGATTAACCTTTACCAAGAAGAATTTCATGTTGCTTCGAACATAGGGCTCAAGAACTTGTCGTGCAGTTTCAGGTACCTTATATCCATTGGCTTCCAGCCAGACTTGAAGTCCATTTGATTCCTTGGCAGACAGTATTAAAATTTTGTACTCGTCGATGTCATATTGTGCCTCTATTCGCACACCGACTGACATTACCATTTTAACATCCGCTTCATTAAGACTTTCACTCATGGCAATGCCAGGTATTCTGTTATAATCCTCGTACATGCGCATATCGTATCCGCATGGATTGTTGTCGTAATAATTGACCAATCGCGGAGCAGAGTAATCGTTGAGCACATCGAAGATTCTGCGCTCCACCACACGGATATCCTTTTCTGCGAGAACAACCGGAACCGGAACAACCATGGCAAACTCACTGAGATCACCTTTGAAGTCACTACTCATGGTAATTATATTGCGAGTTCCGTTGCGAACCATGATGACTTCGCTTTTGTTGTTGAACAAGCTTGCATCAGCCTTTGCGACATAAAATCCGCAAAAGGAAAACGCATGGATTGATAGGAGCAGCGCCGCTGCCATAATCAAAAGTGTGATTGTGTTTTTCATAGACTTGATTGTTGAATTGTTTCTTTTTTGGAATGGCTGCTTTTCCAGTTGAATGACTGAAAATGTGGAGTGAAATAATCGAGAAGGGGGGTAAGGGGAGTAAGGAAAAATAGTGTCCAGAATGGCGCTCCATTTATAAACTTGAAATTGGCCAAGTAAAAACTTACCAAGGCGACAGTCATAGCCCATACTATGCGAACTTTTGGATGATTGGGCGTGGTCATCGGATCAGTAATCATGAAAAAAGCGAATAGCCACAGCGACCCGCTGCTAAGCTTCAACAGAAACACATCGTGCTCCCATCCAAGATAGAGAATGGTTCTTACAAACTCGAGGATAGCAAAGGTTGTCAGAAATACAATGCCCGTTTCAAGTCGTCTAATGTTGCTTAGTACGGCTAGTCCGGCAGTGCCAATAACGAAGAGAATGATTGCATTGCTTCCCCACTGCCCGGGAGAAATCCAAGCATCATTGCTCAAAGCTGCCACTGTAACAATTCCGAAATTGGCCGGGTTCCATAAGTGTTTGCCGTTTACTTTCGTCAGGAATTTCATGCCTATAGAAAGTAAAGCAGCGAATAAGTAGAGAACAGGATCGTTAGCTTTCATAAGAAGAGCCAAACCCAATCCTGTTATGCAAGCGCTTTTCAAGGAATGCAAAGGGTAACCGGCAAATCGTATTGCAAGGCCTTGTGCTGCAAATACAGCTAAAAAAATCATTGCATAATTCAGCCAAGCTGAATCCCATCCTAGCAATAAAACTCCAAGGAGTAAAAAAGCTATTTGCGAGATGATTTGAAAATGACGGCCATCGCTGCGGAGCCATTTAACCATTGTTTGAATTGACTGCATATCGAACAAGATTTGATATGCAGTACCTCTGTCAAGTCAGTACGTTCAATTCTGTTGTTTTTTTTTCAGCACAATTGAAAATCTTCATCTTATTCATTCATTTCGTAATCTCTATTTACATAATACAGACTTACCGCCGCTGTAAGTTTTCGTTTATCGATTTA
>JAURKF010000255.1 GCA_030831885.1 Flavobacteriales bacterium | reverse complement strand
TTCATTCTCCAGCGCCGACAATAATCCATTTCGATTCCATTTCACTGCATGTCTGTTTCCGCGTCCATTGAATGGCATTTCTTCTATGAACCTTACGTCGATTGGAAGATCTTTACTCAACAGTGCGAGTGGTATCAAATCATCCTCATTGACACCTTCCATGATGACTGCATTGATTTTTGTTTGAATGCCATTCGATAAGAGCGCGTCAAATGTTCGCATAACATCCGCGTACACACTACGACGCGTTATGGATTCAAAGCGTTTTTCGTCTAAGGTGTCCAGGCTAAGATTTACTGAATGAATGTTGAGTCGCTTCATCATCGGAACGTGGGGAGCAGCGAGAACTCCATTTGTTGTAATGGTGATGGATTCGAACAGATTGCGCTCACTCACGCGTTCCAGCAGTTGTTCAAAGTTGCGTCGCATAAAGGGCTCACCACCGGTGAAGCGAAGTTTGCGTACACCCAGCGAGGAGAATACCGATAATAAACGCTCAATTTCCTCAAATGTCATCAATTCCTTTCTGTCAAGCCAATTGAGCCCGGATGCAGGCATACAATAGTGACATCGCAAATTGCAACGATCCGTAATTGCGAGCCGCAGATAATCAATTGTTCTTCCGAAGGTGTCTTGCACAGTTGAAAAAGAAAGATGCTGCAATGTACGATTTACTGCACACCTGTTGAAGTCTTCTCCTCGCCTTTCAGCATTTTTTTGAATCCCTCTACAAGCTCATCAAATGTATCGAAGTCTTCACGATAAATTACTCCAACACCTTGGGTATAGGGTGATTGTTGCACCGTATTTGCGCGAAAATCGTTACTCTGATTATACATTACCAGCCGCACCTTTCCTTCTGGAGTGATTTTGTATTCAATGCGAATATCTCCAATGATATTAGTCGCATTTTGATTAGCATTTGAAGCATTGTTATTGCGCGCCACGCCAAGGTTGCTATTCAATGAAAGTCGTTCATTGAAAAGTTGCGTTCCCAATGCAAGGGCAACTTGTTCACTACTTATATCATCGCCCGGGTTGTAGTTGAATCCGAGGTTGAAATCATCACTTATCTGACTCAACCAAGAGGAAATCTGACTTGAAAGAAACTCGGTTCCGTTGGCTGCGAGTGCGGTTGTGCTGCTATGGTCGGCGGTTACGTTGGGGGGGCTGATGAAGCGTTTCATAGCTAACAATGCAAAAGCTTGGCGATTTCGTTCTTGATCCGTACTGATTACTGCGTTTACTCGGCTTTTTGTGATTTGATCCACATTGGGAAGGTCAATCGAAAAGTCGATGCCCGGACTTAATATTTTTCCGGTCATATTCATGCCGAGTTGAACATCTACACGTTGTCCGTTTTGATAAGTTGGATCGGGAATGAGGTCATAAAGAGATGCTTGTACCGGATAGACAGCTTTCAAATTCATTTCACCTCCAAATGGATCTCCACTCCAGCCAATTGTGCCCCCGGGTTGTAGTTTGAAACTTTTATTTACCAGATTTTTCAAGTTGAAATCGTATTTCCCATCCTCAATTTCTATGTTGCCATACATGCTGAAGGTAGCGAGGTTGTTGATCATCATTTGCAAATTACCTCGGCCGGAGCCATATATTATGTCGCCAATACTTTCATCGAATATGATTCTGAACTCTGCATCAGGGGTTATGTCGAGTTGTAGGTTAAGGGTGATTCCGGATAGGTTCAGTGGTTCGTCCTTGAGCAATGTATCTTTTGCTGACCTGAATCGAATGAAGTTTTCAAATTCTTGTTCGCTTCCTGTACCCATGGGAAGGGCAATGTTTGTCCCTTTTTCACTGCGAAGCGCAATGTCGAATGCGAGGTTAGAATCGTAACCGGAAATATTTACTGTGCCGGTTGTATAGGCCTGCCCATAATACATCGAGTTTTGAGCTTCTCCCGTATTCATGGAAAGCATAGGCTCTTCCATATCAATGAGCAAATCGAAATTCCAGTTGCTGAAATTGTTATGCAGCATTTGTCCGGTGAGTGAACCTGCTTTGCCTAATTCATCCCTGATAGGAATGTGATTAAAGGTGAACATGTCAGGATAAATACCAATGCGGTTTTGAAGATAGTACGTTGTATTCAGGTAATACACGTAAACGGATGCGTCACGCAATAGCGCGTCTGCATGCATTTGAGGAGCTTCGAGTGTACCTGTAATAGCCATCGTCGTACTTGCATAGCCTTTTATATCGAGAATTTCCGGCTCCAGGAAGGCATTGATGAAGTCTAAGTCTAAATCCCGCACGGTTGCCGTAAGATCCAATGGACTTCTTGTGTTTTTAGGTCGGTAGTAACCGGAAAAAGAAAGCGGAGTATGCCGTACTACTCCTAATTGAGTCATTGCTTCTTTTTCCAGATTTCCATCGATGCGTAACTCGCTTGATTGTGGATTCCAGGCTGTAAGTGCTGACAAATCTCCAATTAAATGCTCATTAATGACGAATTGATTTATGGTTAGATTGCTGTTGAATATTGCATCATTGTATGGATCACGAACTGATGCGCGCGCATTCATAATGCCCCCGAAGGAGTATTCATCGCCAAGAAAAACATTAAGGCTTTTCAAGTCAAACGATTCAATATCGAGTTCAATTTCACTGGAGGATCCATCGAATAAATGGCCGTTAATATTCAGATGTTGAAGGTTGTTTTTTAGATTAACTCTTTGCAGATTCACAGTTGAACTGTCGATGCTGATTTTAGCATAAGGTTCAAAAAACCACTTTTCCTTTTCTAAGGTAAAAGAGCTTCGATCGAATAGAAAATCGAAGGAATTGAAATCGCGAATCGCGAATTTTCCATTGATATCGCCTTCGAATTGCTGATTGCCATTGTTCCAGGAAAGAGCTGTGTAGAGCGTGTCTTGTTGGG
>JAURKF010000254.1 GCA_030831885.1 Flavobacteriales bacterium | reverse complement strand
TGGTTGAAGGAGCACGCCTGGAAAGTGTGTATAGGTCTAAAGCCTATCGCGGGTTCGAATCCCGCCCTCTCCGCAAGAAAATGCATGAAGAAATCCGGTGAAGCCGGATTTTTTCGTTTTACGGGGGCCCAAATATCCAAGACGCAGGCTTGAGTATTTGGGCCCCCATAAAATGAAAAAGTTCGTTTACGAAATTTCTTCATTCATTTTCTTGTGTCGGGAGGCCCCTTGTGGATCACGCAGTAATCCCGGAGTTGATGCCCGTTATGGCCTTCGGCAAGTAAGAATTACTGAAAAAGGGAGAGGTTTTGATGATAGCTGCTGCGCTACAACAAATTCATTCATTGGATTGTCCGGATTTTGGATTGCTTTTAAGGCAGTATAATTTGCTGAATATTGCTATACCCTGTGCCACCGCAACCGCTTGTTGCACTTACACGCAAATAGTATGTTCCTGCCTGAGTAACTGGACTTATACAAAACGGTGTGTTCAAGCCTCCATAACTAGCTCCACCTCCACCATTTGGCGGATTACTTTGGTTAAACCAAACGTTGACTCCAGTGATGGCGCCACCACCATCGTTCGTTACTATGCCACATAGGTTAGTCGTGTAGAAATTTACTTGTAACGTTTGATTGTAATTGGAAAACGCATAGTCGGCTGATTGAATAACTACAGTGGGTGGATTGCATGTAGTTGTGAATGAAATTTCATTTCCATAGGCTGTGCCGACGCTGTTCGTTGCATAGGCTCGAACATAATAGGTGGTGTTTATAGCCAAGCCGGTTAGTGAACTGCTAAAGCTACCGGATCCCCCACCATTGCTGGTATAACTATCCGTGATAGTTGGGGTTTGACTAGTACTCCAGCAAACGCCTCGCGAAAGTATTGACGCACCTCCATCCGAATTGATTGTGCCTCCACCGCTGGCCGTTGTCGAATTGATGCTTGTAATAGGGGTAGTTGTTACTGTTGGAATAGTTGGTGGGGCCAGTGTCGTAAAGCTTAACTCATTCCCATAGGCTGTGCCTAAACTATTCGTTGCATAAGCGCGAACGTAATAGGTGGTGCTTGCTGTAAGACCTGTAATGGAACTGGTATATCCCCCAACACCCGATCCATTAGTCGTCTGATTATCTGTTAACGTTGGGTTTTGATTCGTACTCCAGCATATACCCCTTGCGCTTACGTTAGCCCCTCCGTCGGAAGTTATTGTACCGCCGGCACTGGCAGTTGATTGCGCAATATTCGTAATTGTTGAAGTGGTTAATTCAGGAATGGTAGGCTCTGACGTTGTGAAAACTACCTGATTCCCATACGCTGTACCAAGGCTATTGGTGGCGTATGCACGAACGAAATATGTCGTGTTCACTGTCAATCCGGTGATTGCGCTGGTAAAGCTGCCCGGCCCCATACCATTGCTGGTATGACTATCCGTTAGAGATGGATTTTCATTGGTGCTCCAGCAAACTCCTTTGGCACTTACCGGAAACCCTCCGTCTGAACTTATGTTGCCACCACCATTTGCTGTAGTTTGTGTGATATTCGAAATAACTGTCGTCGATAACACTGGAATTGTTGGTCCGGTGGGAGTTGTGAAACTCAACTGATTCCCATAAGCCGTACCTGCACCATTACTTGCGTAAGCTCGAACGTAATAAGATGTGTTGCCTTCTAGGTCGGATAGGTTGCTAGTGAATGTGCCGCTGCCACTTCCGTCATTGGATAGATTGTCTCCAACAGTGGGGTTTTGGTTTGAGCTCCAGCATACACCGCGACGAGTAACAGCTGTGCCTCCATCAAATGTAATTTCGCTACTGATAGAAGCTCCAGAGTAGGATATGTTTGATACACTTAAGGTTGAAACGAGTGCCAATTTTTCAACTTTATCAAGATTCCATTTTACGCAGCCGCAGATGGTTGTGATCATTACGAGTAGTAATGTAAATTTAGTTTTCATATGTATTTTGTTGCTCAGCACTCCTATTTAAAAATGATGTGCCCAATTTAAATTTTTCTATTGTTTTGAATGGTAGTAAAAAGAAAATATTTCGATCTCTAAGTGAAAATAAAATCTTGTTGGATTGTGGTGAAATTGCAGATTTCAGACAACGAGATGGGAAAACAACTAGTTCAATTGTTTTAGGTAGATAATCTCATCATACTGCTCATAAAGCTCTTCAATGAAGTCGGCTGGGCTGTTTGTCATTTTTACATTTCTCCATCCCACGATAAATTTCTTACCGACGTATTTGGGATTTGAAATAAATCCCATGTTCTCTTCAATATTATCATCGGTTTCCAAAAACAACGTGATATCAGTAAGGTTTCCTACAAAATCATATTCTTCATCCAGGTGGTTTTTAAAAATGATATGTCCCATATCGCCCATTGCAAAATTGAGAAAGGTCAACTCTTCTATTTGAGCTTTGCTATTAACTTTATATCCCTTCAGCGGGGGTACTTTGTTTAATTCAGCAATGAGGTTGGCTTGTTCGTTTGTGCTTTTCTGCGATATACTTGCGTTCTGCTGAGCTAAATCTAACTTCAAATTGTCTCGCTCTGCTTGGAGAAATTTTAGCTGGCTGTTCATTTCCAAAATCTTCGACTCAGCAACTGCTAAACTATCCTTGACCAGAATGAACTTAGTTTGATTCTGTTCCATCTTGAGTTTCTTCTCTTGTAATTCTTGGTTTTTCTCACTAATTGATTGTTCCAGCTGTTCAATTAGGAGGTTTTTTTTCAAAAGACTATCTTGTGTGAAAATAAGTGATGCGTTGCATTTAGAAAGTCTCATATCAACGTCGTTGGAATATTTTATTCTATCGTGTAATTGCTCCTCGGTGGTTTTCAGTTGACTCTGAACATTGGACAGAACCAGATTTAAACTATCCACCCTTTGATTAAGTTCTACAATCTGTTCTTTTTTAGATTGAGCATTAGAATCAAGAGGATTAAGCAATACAAATGCAATTGAAAGTAGCAGTGCACTTATTAATGACTGCGAATTGTTCGTACTATGCAAGGAGTATGGGTTTTTTGTGCAAGGCAAATATATTCAATTCGGATTGTTGACGGCTAATTACACGAATTCAAATGCAAATGAATCTACCACTAACCTTCATTATATTCACCCCTCATCCTTCATTTTAATTGATGTCGTTGGTCTGATTAGAGTATTTTAGGCTCATGCGTTAGGGCATTGGCTCAAGCTTTCTAAGAAAACCTTATAAATAAATAGCTAAAAAAAACTTAGAATTGATTTCCTGTGATGCCGTTAGCAAAACTCTTGGATGCTTGGCTCACTGACATCCTACATCAACGTCAACTGTTCGCCACCTTTTTTCCTTTTGACCACAGCTCTCTTGAGAGTATGCGTTTCAACAATCCGTTTGCTCTCGGCTTTCACTTCATCCTTTTTACGATGGCCCCAAATGGCTTCGCGGGCAAAACGAGCCGCAGAGTCCAATTCAATCACAGGGGCAGGGTAGTGTGTTCCAATGCGCACACCGCAACTTTTCTGTTCTTCGATGGTCATGCAATGGGGCTCGTGGATATATGCTTCAGGTACTGATCGAAGTTCGGGCACCCAAGTCTTGATGAATGCGCCTTGCGGGTCGTGGTCGAGGCTTTGCTTTACGGGATTATACATACGCACTGTATTCACTCCGGTTGTGCCTGCTTGCATTTGGAACTGCGGATAGTGAATGCCGGGCTCGTAGTCGAGGAAGAGGCGCGCCAGGTGATAGGTGCCCGTACGCCAGTCTTGATACATATGATGACACAGGAAACTCACCAGCATGGCCCGCATGCGAAAGTTGATCCA
>JAURKF010000253.1 GCA_030831885.1 Flavobacteriales bacterium | reverse complement strand
TATAGCCTGTAACGTTCCGAACTGCCCAACTTCCCCGTGTATACACATCGAACAGAAACTTCGTGTCGAGGTAATCGCTCACCGGGATGTAGTAACCGAGGTTTTGGATAAAAAATCCTTTCTCATTCGCATTACCATAGCCCGGAAGGAGAATTCCTTGTACCGATTCCTGTTTATTTGGAAAAAAGCCAAAAGGCAGCGCGAGCGGGGTAGGTATTTTCCTGAACTTGAGATACAATGGACCTGAAACCACCCTTTCATTTGGTATGACCATAGCTCTGCTCAATTGAAAATGGTAGTGAGGGTTTTCCGCGTTGCAGGTAGTCAGTTTTCCATTGCCCACCGAAATCCAATTGTTCGCAGCTTTCTTTGAAACGGCTGAAAGCATATGAGCTTCGCCTTGGGCAGTGCGCACACCATAACTAATTCCGCGTTTGGTTTTGAAATTATAGGCCAACGAATCCTCATTAAACTGACTATCGCCATCTTTGAAGCTGGCCCGTTCAACCACGTTACCCAAGCTGTCGCGTTTACCAACGGCACGAGCCGTGAAGTCAGCTAGTGAGAATGTTATGAAATCGCCCGTTACCTCCATCTGGCCGTAAGTAACACGCGCATTGCCATAAAGTAAAATTCGTTCGTTGATTGCGTCAACAAGCGTAGAGTCATCCGCCCGATAATCGACCGGATACTCCAGACCCAAATCATCGCTTGGGGCAATAGTATCAGCTTTAACCGCATTTAACGGAGGAGCCGAGTCAGTCTGAGCAAATAGTTTACCCTCCCCTGCCATTATCAACAAGAGCAGGGTGAAAAGACAACTAATCGCTAGCCGGGAACTCAACGGGTGAAAATAATTTTGTAAATTGTGAAAATTCGGCTCAAAGCTATGAATAACAAACTGAGTAACACAAGCAAGCCTCGATTGCGAGGAACACGGCGTAAACGTGTTGCAATCTTGTTTCTTATTTGCGGAGTTATTTTAATGTCATATACGCTGCCGTCAACAGTAGAAGAAAAGAAGTTCACGGTGGTAATCGATCCGGGTCACGGCGGAAGCGATCCGGGCAATTTGGGTACCGGCCGTCTTCTAAAAACGGAGAAAGATGTTTCACTGGATGTGGCGCTTATTGTGGGTGAGTATATCCGAATTCACTATCCGGATGTCAAGATAGTCTATACACGAAAAACAGATACCTTTCCTACCCTGGCCCGTAGGGTAGAAATAGCCAATGAGGCGTTGGCAGATTTATTCATTTCGATTCACTGCAACGCAAATGATAACAAGGCGGCATTTGGAGCGGAAACATTCGTGATGGGGCTACACAAATCGGAAGAGAGTCTAAAAACCGCTATGCGTGAGAACGCCTCCATTTACCTGGAAAAGGATCATGAGAAAAACTATAAAGGTTTTGATCCGAAAAATGCGGATACCTATATCATCCTTAACATGCGTGAGAATGCGTTTCTTGATAAGAGTATCAATCTTGCCAAAAACGTACAAGATCAATTTCGAACACGAGTTGGTCGCAAGGACCGCGGCGTAAAACAAGCAGGATACTATGTTATCAGCTTCACAAATATGCCCAGTATTCTGGTGGAGCTAGGCTTCCTCACAAATGCTGAAGAGGAGGACTTCCTTCATAGTGATGAGGGAAAGACCTACATGGCCTCGGCTATCTATCGTGCATTCCGTGATTTCAAAGAAAAAGAGTCACCTTCTAAAAATCCCCCGGTCGATCAGCCGGTAAAAGTTCCCGAAATCAAGGTTGAAAAATCAGACAAAAAAACTTCTGCGGCCAATAATGATTTGAAGGCAGGGGAAAATCAACAAAAAACCTCCTCAACCGGCGACTTTACTAAAACTACTCCATCCGATAACACCTCCATAGCTGAGACGAAGCAAGCTCCGAAATCCGAAAGTCCTAAAGCTAGCGAAAGCAGCACTCAAACTGCAAGCACCGGTAAAACGGGAACCAATGCAACGGAATTAATAATCAATAAACCTTCTGATGTGCCCAGCAAGGTTATTTCCAAAGGTGTCAAATTTCAAATTCAAATTGCGACATCAGCCAAATCAATTTCGACCTCCGACCCAATGTTTAAGGGAATAAAAAACGTCGAAGAATATACGCACAATGGGGTCTATAAGTATCTTTCAGGCACAACAGATAGATACTCGGAAGCAAAACTGATTCGCGACAAGCTGATAGAATTCGGTTTCAAAGATGCATTCATCGTTGCTTTTGAGGACGATGTGCGCATTGAACTTTCAAAAGCCATCAACCTAACTCAGAACAAATGAAAGTGAGACGTGAATTTTTGATAGGAGTAGTGGTGGTGGTTTCTCTTGTCCTCCTGTATTTCGGGTTGAGTTATCTAAAAGGAGTTAATCTATTTGAGAAGCAGCAAAAGTTTTATGGTGTTTACGAAAATGCAGCAGGTCTCCAAACATCCAACCCTGTCATACTAAACGGCTATAAAATCGGAATTGTCAAAGCTGTGCACCTGCATGAAAATGGCAGTGGCAATATTGTAGTAGAGGTGCTTCTGCGGGACGATAATTTGCGCATACCCAAGGATACCAAAATGGAAATCTACGACGCAGACCTTTTCGGTGGAAAGGCAATTCAATTGCTATTAGGTAATAGCGCCGAACTTGCGGCCGATAAGGACACCCTTCAAACAAGCATATCACTTGGCTTGGCTGAGAGTGTAAAACAAGAAATTGAACCGCTCAAACAGAAATCGTCTCAATTATTTGCTAGTGTTGACTCACTCATAACCAACATTCGAAAAGTGCTCAGCACAGAGCAAACTCAAGATCTTAGTTCAGTTTTTCAGGATCTGAAAAACACGGTCTCAAACCTCGAACAAACCTCCGCAGGTTTGAACGACATTCTTTCCGCTAATAAGGGAAAAATCAATTCCATTTTCCAGAATGTCGATGTCATTGCAGCTAATCTGCGCGCCAATAACGATGAACTTACGCATATCATTCAAAATGCATCCAACATCACCGACACTCTTGCAAAACTAAATCTCGCAACAACGTTGCAACAAGTAAACCTTGCATTGAAAGAAGTTAATCACATTACCACTAAAATCAATCAAGGTGAAGGTAGTCTTGGCAAATTGGTTCAAACCGATTCACTGCACACGCAGGTTATGCAGGCATCCCAAAGTCTCGATATCCTTCTCAATGACATTCGAATTAACCCGAAACGCTACATTAGCTTCTCGGTTATAGAGCGAAAGGAAAGCAACAACGAGTTCTCGAAAAAAGAACTGGAACAATTGCGACAAGAAATTGATAACTATCTCAAAAACAAATAAATCACCTCAGCCCGCTTAACATTCTTAACTTTTGGTGATGTTTCCTTAATACCAATTATACATTTCTTAAAATAGGTGTAACACGAGTCGGGTGCATAGAAAATTGTTTTGCAGCGCAAATCAAACACCTTATTTAAAAATGAAACACCTTAAATTCATGGCCATGTGGTTCTTCGGAGCCTCTGTGCTACTGTCATCTTGCAAGAAAGATGAAGAAAATGACGATGTTATTCCACCTGTGGAAACCCCAGGAACTACCGTTGTCAGCTCAAACATCACCACCAATACTACTTGGGAATCAGGTACGGTTTACCAATTGGCAGGTCGAATAACTGTTACTAATGGAGTAACTCTTACTATTGAGCCCGGCACTATCATTAAAGGAGAGGCCGGAACAGGTGCAAATGCTACCGCTTTGCTTATTGCACGTGGTGGTAAACTCGTCGCTAACGGAACTGCAACTTCTCCAATCATTTTCACTTCTGTTGCTGATGAAATTGATTATACCGACTTGGCAGCCGGCAACTTTGCGAGCCCTAACCTCGAGCCTACAGTGAATGGTCTTTGGGGCGGTGTTATCATTTTGGGTAAGGCTCCTATCTCTGCATCAAACGATGTAGGCGATGTGAGCGAAGTTCAAATAGAAGGAATTCCAACCTCAGATTCTAACGGGCTCTATGGCGGAAACGACGCTACTGATAACTCAGGAACCATTCGTTACATCTCCATCCGTCATGGCGGTGCTAATATCGGTGCCGGTAATGAAATTAACGGTCTCACCCTTGGCGGCGTTGGCAGCGGGACTATCATTGAAAACGTTGAAATCGTGGGTAACCAAGACGACGGTATCGAAT
>JAURKF010000252.1 GCA_030831885.1 Flavobacteriales bacterium | reverse complement strand
GCAATAAGCACCGGATCGATATTGCGATTGGGTTTTGCTCCATGTCCGCCCCGCCCTTTTACGGTCACATACAACTCATCGGTGCTTGCCATATAAACGCCGGGTTTCAAACCGATTTTTCCTACGGGTAATTCGGGATATACATGTTGACCAAAGATGGCCTCTGGCTTTTGTGACGCAAATACACCATCCTTCAGCATCAGCGACGCTCCGCCGGGTAAAACTTCTTCGGCTGGTTGAAAAACGAGTTGAATCGTACCCTCAAACTCATTGCGCAACTCGTTCAACACAATAGCCGCTCCGAGCAAAGACGATGTATGCACATCGTGTCCGCACGCGTGCATTACACCTTCGTGCTTGCTCTTGTATTCGACCGTATTTTGTTCTTGAATAGGCAGCGCATCCATATCCGCTCGAAGCGCTACCAATCTCGACCCGGGATTTTTCCCTTTGATGAAAGCTGTTAATCCGTGCCCGCCTATTCCGGTCTTCACCTCAAGCCCTAATCGTTGCAACTGCGCTGCAACGAACGATGACGTCTCCACCTCTTGGTAGGACAACTCAGGATGCATATGCAAATGCCTGCGCATAGCCACAACATCGGCATAATGTTTTTCTGCGAGGGCTTGAATTTGCTGTGGAGTAATACTCATAGAATAATCGTTATGGACAGGAACACACCTTTGTCGGGTTTAATACATCTACTAGCTCAGAGGTACTGTCGGTCATGGCAATTATGAAGGAGTAATCGCCATAGTTCAAATGGTACCTGCGAGGTGATGACTTCACGTCGCTCTTATCAAAGTCGAAAGAACCTTCATTGCGCGCCAACTGCACTTGTTCATCGCGAAGGCCATAGCAATTCAGTTTGAATGCGGCACAAGAGTCAACACTGAAAGGAAACTCTCTCAAGTCTTGTTTCATGCGCTTTTGCGGGGTCCAACCCAACCAATCATAATTGGGAAACATGAAGAACACCACAGCACAACCAATGGCAACACCAATGAGATAACGAAACAGCCGTTGCTTAAAATTCATAGCACAAGAATACTAAAGAACACCCAACCCGATTCGAACATATTCTACCATATTCATCATGTGCAAAGGGTTCGCGGTGTTTTATTTTCGTGCAAAATTTCATGCATGATTGAAGTCAGTGGCCTAACGTTTAAATACCCCGCCGGACCATCCTTTTCGTTTCCTGATTTCAGGTGCGGTGAAGGGGAGCACTTGCTGATCATCGGCGAGAGCGGAAAAGGAAAGACCACCCTATTGCATTTGCTGGGCGGAATGATACGGCCGGCATCGGGAAGCATTCGCATTAACAACACAGATATCGTAACGTTGAGTAACCGAGCGCTTGACACGTTTCGCGGACAACACATTGGAATTATTTTTCAAACCGCACATTTCGTAGAGTCCATAAGCGTCATCGATAACCTTATGCTATCGCCCTTTCTTTCGGGGAAAAAGTCGACTCGCAACGAAGCGACGCAAGCGTTGGAACAACTCAATGTTGCACATAAGGCCAATCAAAAACCAGCATCACTCAGCGTTGGAGAGCAACAACGCTGTTCGATAGCCCGCGCAGTATTTCACAAACCCAGCGTCATTCTCGCGGATGAGCCCACGAGCGCATTGGACGACAAAAACGCAGATCAGGTTATTGACTTACTCGAAGAACAAGCACGCCTGACGGGCGCAGCGCTCATCATAGTTACTCACGATAAACGCTTGAAGGATCGTTTTCAAAAACAAATCACACTATGAACCTGTTGAAAATATCGTGGAGCAACATTCGGCACAAGCAGCTCAACACGTTGCTGAGCACCATTTTGCTTGCGTTCGGTATTGGGATTATTTCCATGATGCTATTGCTCAAAACACAACTCAGTGAAAAATTCGACCGCAATATCAAAGACATCGACTTCGTACTGGCGGCCAAAGGAAGCCCGCTGCAAAGCATGCTCGCCAATGTTTATCATGTGGATGTTCCAACAGGAAACATCAAGGTATCCGAAGCGCGGCGCATCATCAAAAACCCGATGGTGGCTGAAGCTATTCCGCTGGCTTATGGCGATAACTTCGAGAAATTTCGCATCGTGGGTACCACTGAAAAATACCCAAAACATTACGGATGTAGCTTGGCAGAAGGAAAATTATTTGCTGCGCCATTCGAGGTTACCATCGGCAGTTCTGTTGCTCAAGAAACCGGACTCAAGCTTGGCAGCACATTCACCAGCATGCATGGCTACGACAATTCAGCTGATAACGCCGATGCACATCACCATCAGCAACTTACCGTGGTAGGCATTTTCGAAAAAAGCAATTCGGTAATCGACAACCTCATTCTCACTCCTGTCGAAACAACCTGGCTAGTACACGAGCACACCGAGGATACGGGAATAAATGACAGTACCGCCGTCGATTCCGTGCACACGGAGCCCGAGCGCGAAATGACCGCCTACCTGATTAAGAAGCGCAACAAAGGCGCCTTCGGTATGCTTTCGAAACAAACGGAAGACACCACCATGCAATTGGCAAACGTGGCAGTTGAAAACAGCCGACTCATGAACAACTTTGGAATAGGGCTGAGCGCCATAACTGCAATCGCTGTGGTTATCATGATTATTTCCTTCATCAGCATTTTCATTTCACTCTACACCTCCATGCGTGAGCGTCGCTACGAGCTGGCGCTTATGCGCACCATGGGCGGTTCAAGCGGCACCCTTTTCACACTCATTATTCAAGAGGGGTTGTTGTTGGTGCTGCTTGGATATTTGATTGGTTTAATACTAAGCCGCATCGGCTTGCTTACACTCAGCCACTTCATGAAAGAAAGTTTCAATTTTGGTTTAGATAATTTAAGTGTAGGCACACAAGAACTTATGCTTCTCGGTCTAACTTTGCTTGTAGGTTTGTTGGCCTCTGTGTTGCCGGCTCGACAAGCGCTGAAGATCGACATTTCCAAAACACTTTCGGATGCTTAAAAAAATTGTATTCGTAACAATAGGAGTAGCCATTGCGGCCGCCACGTATGGGTTCATTCGTGTAAACAACGAGCCACAGCCCAGCATAAAGGCACGCCCCATGGTTGAATGGACTCCGGGTCAATCACTCTCCGTGGTTCCGCACTTCTCGGATGCCGCCATTGTAGAACTGACATGGCAAACACTAACCGACGTAACCTTCAAGGAAATGTATGTACAAGACATTGATTCCTATTACTGGAAGCCCACCTTCGGGTCCAGCGTTAAGGCAATGGAGGGAAAAGAAGTATATATCACCGGGTATGTAATTCCGGTCGATTATGATGAGAATTTCTATGTCGTATCACGCTACCCTTACGCCAACTGCTATTTCTGCGGGGGTGGCGGACCCGAATCAGTGGTCGATTTGCGTTTTGCGGGAAAGAATCGCACGTATAAAACAGACGAACGCCTCACATTCAAAGGAAAGCTCAAACTCAACGCCTCCGACATTTATCAAATGAATTATATTCTCGAAGGAGTAACTGAATATAGACCTTAAATGCTATATTCGCGAAGTATTTAAATTACCTAACTTAATGTTTTCCTTTATTCGTCGGCATGGCCTGGCGATTCTTAGTGTGTTCGCTTGTCTAAACATGCACGCACAATCGAATCGCTGTGATTCCATCATTTGGAACTTCGATATCAATCAATTTGCAATCGACGGAGACAACCTCATGGCCGATTTTGCAGATAAAGGTTGGACTCGCGAGTTTTTTAAAAATAACCAAATCGATGTCACCATTTATGGTGCAACCGATTGCCCCGGAAGCTATGCTCATAACACCAAGCTAGCGGGCTACAGGGCTTTATATCTGCGCAATTATTTTGAAGTGTCGGAGTTTCCTCGCCTCACCATTGCGAACACTTATTCCATACCGGAAAGAAACTGTGTGAATCCGAGCCAAGGCTATAACCGCGACGACAGGGTTACTTCGCTTAAAGTTTGCTGGTCGGGCGAGACGGGCTGTGTTACAACAGCTGAACGAGTTGAAACCATACAGCCCAAAGAGGAACCCAAAGAAACCGCAGTAGAACCAACGCTAATCCAAGAAGAGCCCGTCGAACCCGTCGCAGAAACGGTTCCATCACCCCCGGCAGTAGATTCCGTCAAGGTTCGCACGACCAATTACGATAAAAATCTTGATGTAGTGCTCCCGGCCGATTCTGCCACGCGAGCAATTGCAGCACAAGCCGGATTCATTTTACCCTCCAAACCCAAAAAGATTTTGACAGCTCAATCAGTTGCAGATTTCGAGCTGGGTGAGGAATACATAGCTGAGGGCTTAAACTTCTATCCCGGCAGCCATCATACATTACCGGAAGCTAAGCCAATGCTCAAGAAGCTGTTGCAGACAATGCGCGATCGCCCCACCCTATCCATTGAGGTTCAGGGACACGTTTGTTGTGCTTCAAAGCCCAATGAGGATGGGTTGGACGATGAAACGGGTGATTTTAAACTCTCTTGGAACAGAGCCCAGTACATACGCGATTACCTCATCGAAAACGGAATTGATGCAACCCGCGTTACTTGCCGCGGACTTGCTATGACTCGACCACTCACATACCCGGAAAAAACGATTCAAGATCAAATCAAAAATCGCCGAGTAGAAATACTGGTTACATCCGAGTAAGGGTTGCACATAACGCGGATTCGCTGTACTTTCGCGACCGCTAATAAAAATCGATCATGGCTACAACAACCGCAGATATCGCCAATGGCCTGTGCTTCCGTATGGACAGCCACATCTGGCGTGTCATTGAATTCTTGCACGTAAAGCCGGGGAAAGGTCCCGCTTTTGTTCGCACGAAAATCAAAAACCTAAACAACGGAAAAATCGTCGATAAGACCTTCAATAGCGGAGTTGCCATTGATGTTGTGCGCATCGAAACGCGCGAATATCAATTCCTTTATAAGGATGACAACTACAACTTCATGAACCTCGATGACTACGAGCAAATATCGATTCCTGATCACATGATTAACGCGCCTCAGTTTCTGAAAGAAGGAATGAAATGCATTGTTCTTTTCAACACCGAAGACGATCAACCCATGAGCTGCGATTTACCTCAGTACGTGGAATACGCGATTACCTATACAGAGCCCGGAGTTCGAGGTGATACGGCAACCAACGCCACCAAACCTGCTACACTCGACATCGGTGTAGATGTTCGCGTGCCATTGTTCATCAATGAAGGCGACACAGTGCGTGTAGATACCACCACCGGTCAATACCACGAACGCGTGAAGAAATAAAAAGTGCATACACATAGGAAAGGGCCGCTATCGCGGCCTTTTTCATTCGTGCAATCACATGTACCTTTGATTACTTATGAAACTCCCTCGCCCTTATTTACTCCACGAAATCGCACAACTAGCGGACTGCACATTCGATGGTGATCCCAACTTTTCAATCACCGGCATCAACGAAATACACCAAGTCGAGCAAGGAGATATCGTGTTCGTTGATCACCCCAAATACTACGACAAGGCGTTACAGAGTGCTGCATCCGTCATCATTATCAATAAAGAAGTTCCTTGTCCCGAGGGTAAGGCGCTGTTGTTTTCCAACGACCCGTTTACTGCATATAACATACTCACCAAGCACTTTTCCCCATGGTCTATGCCTCTCGATAAACAGGGAAAAAACATAAACGTTGGCAGCGATTGTGTTATTCACCCTTCTGTGATTATGGGCGACAACATCCATATTGGCGATGGTTGTATCATTCATCCCGGTGTTGTATTCTATAACGATGTGACGCTAGGCAACAATGTGATCATTCACGCCAACTCAGTAATAGGTAGCGATGCCTTCTATTACAAAAGCCGCACTCTCGGCCGCGAAAAAATGCATTCGGTTGGAAGCATAGAGATTGGTAATGATGTGGAAATTGGCGCGTCTTGTACAATTGATCGTGGTGTTTCGGGTCCCACACGCATTGGCAGTGGAACCAAAATCGACAATCAAGTGCACATTGGTCACGACACACTTATCGGAACCAACTGCCTCTTTGCTGCACAAGTTGGTGTGGCCGGCTGCGTAAAAATCGATGATAATGCAATCTTGTGGGGGCAAGTGGGGGTTGCAAGCGACATACACATCGGCCAAGGGGTTGTGGTTCTCGGACAATGCGGAGTTACCAAAGATTTGGCGGGAGGCAAAACCTATTTCGGCACTCCGGCCGAAGAAGCGCGCGCCAAGTATCGAGAACTGGCACTCATTCGCAAATTACCCGAGGCAATCGAAAAGCTGGGAATCTAAATACCTTTGACACCTTCGTTTCATGGAAAACCAGCGGCTCAATAACAAGGTGAAGCAACGCGATTTCAAGCTGAATGCTCTGCTTGAGATTACCGCGGCCATCAATGCCAACCTAAGTGTTGGCAGTTTACTCGAGCAATACGAACGTGTGCTGCGCGAGCACCTGTCCATCGAAAAAATCATCCTCTTCACCAAAGAGGAAAACTGGAAATGCATTTTACGATTTGGTGTTCAGAAGGGTGAAATCAAAGAAATAATCAGCGATGATTTCTTCACCACCAGCAAGGAGATATCACTCACGGCGGGTCGCTCAAAAGAATCGTTCGATCTGGCGATACCCATTGTTCAAAATGGAGAAACCATAGCCTATGTGCTGGCCGGAGACAATAGCGAGCAAGAAATTCGCATGAGCCCCGTCATCAAGCACATGCGGTTCATCCAAACCATCACCAACATATTGGTGGCGGCCATACAAAACCGGAAGCTCCAAGAAGAAAATATTAGGCAGGAGCGCGTGAAAAAGGAGCTCGAACTCGCCGCTGAAATGCAAGCAATCCTGCTACCCCACCATCTTCCAAAAAACAAACACTACGAAGTAAGCGCCTTCTATAAAGCACATCAACAAGTAGGTGGAGATTACTACGACTTTATGGAGCTCAATGAGCATGAGGTGGTTTTCTGCATGGCCGATGTTTCCGGAAAAGGTGTTAGTGCTGCTTTTTTAATGGCGAATTTT
>JAURKF010000251.1 GCA_030831885.1 Flavobacteriales bacterium | reverse complement strand
TAATCCCGGTTCACGAAAATGCACTTGGTCATCAATGAGTCCGGGCAACAAGTATTTTCCCGTTCCATCCACAACCTCATCCGCATCACTATTCAAACTGCCTGCTTCGGCTACCTTGGAAATAACAGCTCCTTGAATCAGGACATCGCATGTGTGAATGGTATCTTCGTTCACTACCGACACATTGCGAATGAGCGTTGTTTTCATGTTTTCTTTTTGTTCTTGCGCGAAACCCTTCTGAAACGCATCTTCAGCACGCCCAGGACTGCTTCATTGAATATATTCATACTCATTTTACTCGTACCCAATTCACGATCGATAAAGGTGATGGGCACTTCCACTATTTTGAAGCCCAAGCAATGGGCGTTGTATTTCATCTCAATTTGAAATGCATATCCGATGAATTGAATGCTTTCCAAATCTATAGTCTCCAATACCTTCCTTCGATAACAAACAAAACCGGCAGTGCTGTCGCGTACTCCCAACCACAAAATAGAGTTCACATACAGCGATGCGCCGAAGCTCATCGCCAATCGTTTCATAGGCCAATTCTGAACTCCTCCTCCCTTAACATACCGCGAACCTACCGACATATCACCGCCCTGCGCATTACATCCGTCATACAAGCGTATGAGGTCGTTTGGGTTGTGTGAAAAATCGCAATCCATCTCGAAAATGAATTCATAATTGCGCTCCAGCGCCCATTTGAAACCCGCGATGTAGGCGGTCCCTAAACCGAGTTTGCCTTTGCGTTCGTGGATATGAAGCTTTCCTGCAAATTCAGTCTGCAAACCTTTGACGATTTGCGCAGTGCCGTCTGGTGAACCATCATCTACAATCAACACATCAAACGCCTTGGGCAAGCCAAACACCGTGCGAAGCATACGCTCCACGTTTTCCTTTTCGTTGTAGGTTGGTATGATGACGAGGCTATCCGACACCGTGATTGTTCAATTTATCAATCAACAAAAGTACATCTTGTTTTAGTAAGGGAAGATGGTTCTTGACAACAGACCACAATATCGTGTAGTCAATCTTATCATACTCATGAGCAATTCTGTTTCTGAATTGAATTATTCGCCGTGCGTTTTCAATCTGAATGAATGGATCCCTTCTCATGATGCGCAACACACACTCCCCAATAATTTCCAATTTGCGCTCAACCGCATAGAGTGTTTTCTTGTCCTCTAAAAACTTTTTATAGCTTGAAGTCTCTGCAATGAAATTTTCAATCTCATCGATTGAAGTTCTAATGTCATGCAATTCCTTGAGAATCTCAAGAGCCATAAATTTTAACTTTTGAATTCTCAATACTCCTTATCAAGTATGGATTGGTAAGCATAGGAAGCGTGAGTAAATCCACCTTCCGATTCAACATTCTTTCGAGGGAGTCTGCCATTTCAAAATAACTGTTGGCATATGCTTCAAAATTCTCCTGTACCAAGGGTATATCTATCAGAAAATCATAATCGCTTGTTGGTTTCATTTCTCCTTTTACAGCTGAGCCGAATAAATACAATGAACGCACATGATACCGATTGCATAATTCCTGCAATTCAATCATATGGTCTTGTATTTCTTTGGGAACACTCATAAGTTCTCCTCTGCTATCAACTGCTCCACCAACTCAACCATGTTTTTACTTCCGATGAACAAAGGGGCTCGCTGATGCAGCGATGAAGGCTGAATGTCGAGTATACGACCGCGGCCATCCGATGCTTTGCCACCGGCCTGCTCTACGATGAATGCAAGCGGATTGCTTTCATACTGCAATCGCAATTTTCCTTCTGGGTTTTTCACCGTGCCGGGATATAGATAGATGCCACCCTTGATGAGGTTGCGGTGAAAGTCTGCTACCAACGAGCCAATGTAGCGCGCGCTGTATGGACGACTTGTTTTCTTGTCGGTCTCTTTGCACCAGTTCACATACTTCTGAACGCCTGGACTGCATGAAAGCAAATTCCCTTCGTTGATGCTGAAGATGGTGCCGTCTTCAGGGATGCACATATTTTCATGCGAAAGACAAAACTCACCGATGCTGGGTTCAAGTGTGAAGCCATTCACACCGTGACCTGTAGTATATACCAGCATGGTACTTGAACCATAGATCACATATCCTGCAGCCACCTGATCGGCTCCTTTTTGTAAAAAGTCATTCACGTTGGCCAAATCGCCAACGCTGCTTTTTCTGCGAAAAACGCTGAAAATAGTACCTATGGAAACATTCACATCGACATTGGATGAACCGTCGAGCGGATCAAACAGTATAACGTATTTCGACTTCTTACATATCTCGGATTCGAACGTGAAATACTTTTCATTTTCTTCACTAGCCGCGCCACACACTTGTCCGCCCCAACGCACGGCATTGAGCAGCGCATTGTCGGCAAATACGTCGAGCTTCATCTGAATCTCGCCTTGAATGTTGGTGGTATCGACGGCACCGAGAATATCCTGCAACCCTGCCTTGTTCACCTTGTGGTTAACGATTTTGGCAGCAATACCGATATCAGCAAGCAAGCGCGACAAATCGCCCGAAGCGTAGGGAAAATCCGCCTGACGCTCCATAATGAACTCGCTGAGGGTGACGATGCTGGACATGGCGCGAAAATACGGAATTTCTTTGAGGGGGAGAAGCAGTGAAGTAGTGAAGCAGTGAAGTGGCGTGTTACTGATTCACTGCTTCACCGCTTCACTATTTCACTCGTATAAATACACAAGACTAAGTATGAAGTACCGCAACGTCGCTGCTTTTAATTGGCGTGCGTTGTGCGGAAGCGGTGAGTATGTGTGGTGTGAGCAACCCATCCCTCGGCCCCTCCCCAAAAGGAAGGGGTGACCCTTTTGTAAAAAGCCTCAGACTGGATAAGCTTAGTGTTAAAAGAAACATCTTCACGAGAAGGCTCGCCCCTTCCTTTTGGGGAGGGGCCGGGGGATGGGTTGCATGGCCAAAGCCCAATGCCTGTTTGCGCACTTCACTCTTTAATCAGAAGGAGCGACCTTAGTTTGCGGTGAAAAATTCAAATCCAAAAAAGGAACGCCCCCACCATTTCACCTCTTCACTGATTCACCATTTCACCCAAGAATCAGAGCGAGAAACAGAATGAGAATGAGAACTACCCACAAACCCCTTACCCCTCATCCCTATCCCCTCACCCCTTACCCCTATCCCTTTTCTCCCTAACTTCGCCTCCCAAATGAAGTACAAACGCATCCTGTTAAAACTGAGCGGCGAATCGCTTATGGGCGACAAGCAATTCGGCATCGATAACCAACGCCTGTTGCAATACGCCGAAGAAATCAAAGAGATTTGGACCTCCGGTGTTCAAATTGCCATCGTCATTGGCGGCGGCAACATCTTCCGCGGTGTGCAGGCCGAACAAGGCGGCATGGAACGCACCCAAGGTGATTATATGGGAATGCTGGCCACGATGATAAATAGCATGGCATTACAAAGTGCGCTCGAAAGCATTGGCGTCGACACACGCCTGCAAAGCGCCATCGAAATGAAAGCCATTGCCGAACCCTTCATCAAACGCCGCGCTGTGCGCCATTTGGAAAAAGGTCGTGTGGTAATTTTCGGATCGGGCACGGGTAATCCATTCTTCACTACCGATACTGCCGCTTCTCTGCGCGCCATCGAAACCGACTGCGACGTGATTTTGAAAGGCACGCGTGTAGATGGCATTTACACGGCAGACCCCGAGAAAGACAAAACAGCGATGCGTTATGATAAGGTGAGCTTCACCGAAGTATTCGAAAAGGACCTAAAGGTGATGGACATGACAGCGTTTACCTTGTGCAACGAAAACAAGCTGCCCATTATCGTTTTCGACATGAACAAAAAGGGCAACCTGAAAAAACTAGTGTCGGGCGATGCCATAGGAACCTTGGTTAGTTTCTAATCGGCCTATTATTTTAGCACACTCAAAAAAGCCAATAGCAAATGAGCGATGAAGTAAAAATGGCACTCGATGAGGCCACAGATGCAATGCAGAAGTCACTGGATCACCTCGACTTCGAACTTTCCAAAATCCGCGCCGGCAAAGCCTCGCCTGCTATGCTCGATGGCGTGAAGCTCGATTATTACGGTGCTCCTACCCTGCTCAAAAACATCGCCAACGTGAACACACCCGATGCACGCACCATCACCGTGCAACCGTGGGAAAAACACATGCTGAATGAAATCGCCAAGGCCATCATGGAAGCCAACTTGGGTCTGAATCCGCAGAACAACGGCGACCTCATCATCATCTCTGTACCTATGCTTACTGAAGAGCGACGCAAAGACCTCAGCAAGCGCGCTCACGCCGAGGGCGAACACGCCAAAGTAGGTATTCGCAATTCCCGCAAAGAAGCTCTCGACTTCATCAAGACCGCTCAGAAAGACGGCCTGCCCGAAGACGAAGCCAAAGCCGGCGAAGCAAAAGTGCAAGACCTCACCGACAAATTCAACCGCAAGGTTGAAGAGATGATAGCGGTGAAGGATAAGGATATCATGACGATATAGTGACCAATGACTAATGACCAGTGACTAGTGGCGAGTGGCGAAGTGCGAATGCTCGCAATTGCCGTTCGCTTGTCATTAGGGTGCTGATCAGCCCACGATTTCAATCGTAGGGAATCATGAGATGTAAGATGCCCCCACATTATCCGAAGCATTACGGAAGCACTGCTGCGCGTCCCATCCGCTAGAAGCCACTCCATGGGCAACCCCCGCAATTAACGGTGGCCGAGCGAAGCCGAGGCCCGCGCCGCCGCATCACTCTCAAAATAATCTTGCAACGAAGGCTTCTCGATAAAAGCAACAGTATTCAACGCGCGCTCAACAACCTCCGGTATTTGCAGGAAGCCAATCTTTTCCTCCAGGAATAATTTCACGGCTACTTCATTGGCGCCATTCAACACGCACGGTGCATTGCCGCCGCGGTGCATGGCTTCAAACGCCAGGTCCAAACAACGGAAACTTTTTCTATCGGGTTGCTCGAAGGTGAGCGAAGGATATTTCAAGAAATCAAAACGCGGGAAGTCTGCATAGATGCGCTCGGGATAAGCGATGGCATATTGAATGGGCAACTTCATATCGGGCAAGCCCATCTGCGCTTTCATGCTGCCGTCGGTAAATTGTACGATGCTGTGTATGATGCTTTGCGGATGCACAATCACATCAATTTGCTCGGGCTTCAAATGAAAAAGCCACTTGGCTTCAATCACCTCTAAGCCTTTGTTCATGAGCGATGCAGAGTCGATGGTAATCTTCGCGCCCATGTCCCAATT
>JAURKF010000250.1 GCA_030831885.1 Flavobacteriales bacterium | reverse complement strand
CCAAAGCCTTTTACATTGTGGATGTTGCCGGTATGCGCGCGGTAGAATTTTTCGAATATTCGTTTTTCCTCGCCTGCCGGTATGCCAGGACCGTTATCCCGAACATGTAAATTAACATAGTGTGCATCAGCATTCAATTCAACTACTACCTTTTCATTTCCACCATACTTCAATGCATTGTCCAATAAGTTTGCGACCAATACAGAAAGCATTTGTTCATCGCCATCCACGAATAAATCATCTTGAATTTTTGCATCAATCGTATTTAATGTCATGCTTTTAAATCGGTTGATTTCTCGCCGAACGCATTCAGTAAAATTTACCGAGGCATTGGCCATCCCATCCATGCGATTATCGAGACGCGCGGCCAATAAAATATTCTCCGTTAATGATTGTAATCGCTTCGTTTCCTGTAAGGACAAATGAACAACTTCCGATGTTTTCTCCTCAGACAATGAACGTGATTGCATTGTTTCCAAAAAGAGCTTAACGGCAGCAATGGGTGTTTTTAACTCATGTGTAACCGAAAGCAAGAAATTCTTTTCCTTTCTTGCCATTTCCAACTCACGCGACACGGTGCGTTTAATAAATCTAAAACCAATAGCCAGCAAAACAAAAAACACGATTCCCTCACCAACAACCATCCAAACCTTAGCGCGCAGTTGATTGTACTGCGCATTCAAGTCGGGGGTATTCAATATTATTAATCGCGCATTGATTTGAATAAGCTGATACCCCCACCATACGAGCTGCAACAGAACATAGAAGGCGAGTATGTATAACACTCGCAGCGCCAGTTTTTCTTTATTTATTACGGAATTCATGGTTGGCGCACAAATTTACCCTTTCATCATAAAAACAAAAAAGCCCCTCGAGAGGGGCCTTTTCTATTTATTCTTTTTATTTTCTTTCGTGGAGCCCTTGGGCTGAGGTCCCGGAGCAGGAGCAGGAGCTCCCTTCGAAGTATCGGCTTCTACCGCCTTTACACCTTCAGGACGTGGCTTGGCTTCAGGCATGCGACGAGCCATACGCTTTTCAAAAATCATATGAGTAGCCTCAGCATGGTGTTCCTTATCATAAGTCACATAGTTCGATTGGTATTTGAAACCTATAGATGTAAGGTAATTCATCGCATCCGGAACAGAAGGAAACACGAGTGAGCGCATTTCCGAAAGTTGCTTGATCATTTCCTTATCCGTAATCGTTGCCAAAATTTCACGACCATAATCAGCACGAATCGTTTGAACCCCTGCAGGGTTCACACCGATAATAAGTTCCATATAGATTATCTCGGGGTTCGCTATGGCGAATTTATTTTCCTGTGGTTTAGCAGCCGGAGTAACGGCAGCAGTTTTGTCTTGGGCAATAGCTAGGACCGGCATAGCCATTAAAGCAATCATTACAAACTTTTTCATCATGGTTTAATTAATTAGTGAAGGCAAAAATAACCCCGCATTGATATCGCACAACGAAATGCAAAATGCTTATTGAAAAATAGCGTTAAAAGAAACACGAATTACGAAGCTTACCAAACCCAAGGCCTTTTGAGCACGAAATGCTCTTTTACTCTTCCCCGCTTGAAATAGAGTAAACCAAAATCAAAGAAATCTAGCGATAGAGAGAATCGATCGTCGTCAACCAATCGCATCCAGGCTTCAGTCATCGAAGGCGACCAGTAAATGTCATCTATAATGACAACAGTGTTCTCATTGCTAAAGGGAATCGCCATTTCCAAATAACGCAGGCACGCATCTCCCGAATGATTGCCATCAATGATGAGACAATCTACCGTTTTCATGCGATTCAAGACTTGGTTCAACACCGAGTCGAAGTCACCAACAATACTTTCGATAGTAGTCAGATTCAATTTATGCCATACCTGGCGGGCTTGTTCCGCAATTGCGTCACTGCCTTCAATTGTATAAACAGCTGAATGAGGGAGTGCCGCCGCGAGATGAGCTGTTGTAATTCCAAGCGAAGTACCCAATTCAAGTACATTTCGGGATGGCGACGCAATTAATGTCAGCGCATGCGCATGGGATGCCGGCTGCAAAGCAGCACGGGCAATCGATCGAACAGTGCGGCGTGATCCTGCATGCAACCTGCTTCCCACCCCATAATCAATCACTTCGAGTTCATCGTTGCAGGATTTGAGACGATTACGTTCGGCTTCAATAGCAGCATAAAGAGCATTGCGCTTCTTACTACGAAGCACATTCGTGATCAAATCATAAACAAAAGGAGAATGCACACCATGCGGACCCTTTGCATCCGCGATGTGTCGGATCCATGCCTTAGCTTCATGCAAGCGGTTGCTCCACATGAACGATTAGCCTTCCGATTTTTTTTGAAGCTGTGCGAACTGACGCATCATCTCCGGCAATTTCATGAAGCCGAGATACGACTTTTTGTAGTCCATAATGGCAAAGGCCGGTGAGCCCTGTACGATGGTATTCGGTTGCTTGATAGCAGAAGCAATTCCACTTTGAGCGGCAATCTTGGTACCATCGGCAATAGTTATATGACCCACAATTCCAACCTGTCCGCCAATCATGCAATCGCGGCCTATCGTAGTTGATCCCGCCACTCCCGTTTGTGCTGCGATAACCGTATTCTCGCCGATCTCGACATTGTGCGCAATTTGAATGAGGTTATCCAATTTCACACCTTTGCGAATGACGGTTGAACCAAGCGTAGCACGATCAATAGTAGTATTCGAACCAACCTCAACATGATCTTCCAATATCACATTGCCGATTTGAGGAACCTTTTGGTAGTTATTCTCAGAATTTGGGGCGAATCCAAAACCGTCACCTCCTATGATTACCCCACTATGCAACGTGCAATGAGCGCCTATCACACAATCGTTGTAAATACGCACACCAGCATAGATTACAGTGTTCTCTCCTATGGATGTATATGGACCAATGTAACAGTTGGGATAGATGCGTGCTCCCCTAGCAATTCGAGCACCTTCACCCACGTAGGTAAACTCACCTATGTAAACATCTTGCGCAATCTGTGCAGACATATCGACATGTGACTTTTCGCTGACTACTGCTTTAGGCTTTCTCATTTGATGGTAAGCCTCGAGCAACTTAGCAAAACAAGCGTAAGGTTCCTCTACACGAATTAGTGTGAGCGTCGTTGGCAATGTTCTGTCTGCTTTGAAGTCGTTGGCGACGATGGCAATCGATGCACCCGTAGTGTAAATATATTCCGTGTATTTAGGGTTGGCGAGGAAGGTGAGTGTACCGGCCTTTCCCTCTTCAATTTTAGAGAGCCCGCCGACGGCCACATTCTCATCGCCATCCACCGTGCCTTGCAGCATCGCTGCTATTTGAGCCGCCGTGAATTGCATGATTGATTGAAATCGATTAGTAGAATTGCTTTGCGAATATACCTGCGAAAAAGAAAATACCCGAATCAAACCGCACCTGTTATGCGCGCGCCTGCAGTATGCATTAATGAAAAGAATCCCGGAAACGACTTCGAGACTGAATCAGCCTGAAGAATGGTGGTATGAGCACCTGCCATACCAAGCACAGCAGCAGCCATGACTATGCGATGATCGTTATGTGCCACTATCTGTGACTGACGCGTTGCTGCCGGATAAATTTTCATTTCATCGTCGCGCAGCACAATGCGAATACCTGCCTTCGCAAACTCCTGTTGCAATGTTTTAGCGCGATTGCTTTCCTTGTGAATAAGCCTAGAAACACCTTGAATTATAGAGACTCCATTTGCGAATGCCGCTAGCGCAACAAGAGGCGGGAATAAGTCCGGGCAATGAGTTGCATCAAACTCAAAAGCATATATTTCGGATTGCCAAACTTGAATTCCGTCCGATTGTAATTCGTATCGCACTCCTGCCTTATTCATCACCTCCAGAATTGCTTTGTCGGCTTGCGCCGAATGCACTTTCAGGTTTCCGACCAATAAACCACCCTCTGCGCATAGAGCTCCGGCAACCAACAAAAAAGCTCCCCCACTCCAATCGCCCGGCACTGTTAACTCCGTGCCCTTCCATGCCTTTGGTGTAATATAAAATCTCGTGTAGTTATCGTGGCTAATCAGAACACCAAATTGCGCAAGCACTTGAAGAGTTAGATCGATATACGGAATACTATTTAAATCTCTCACATCAATTACCGAAGGCTCGGATGCGCGTGAAAGCGCGATGAGCATTCCGGTCAGAAATTGTGACGATAAAGACGCATCGAGTTCAAGATGTCCACCCTTCAACGGACCCTGAATGCGCAGAGGAAGACAACTATTGTTGGACTCTACATCTACCCCACATTGCTTGAGTGCCTGAATCAAATCAGCGAATGGGCGTTTTAGGAGAGAGCCTGAACCTTCAACGATTATTGGATTTTCGCTCAGTGCTACAATGGATGCAAACATTCTCGAAGCGAGACCTGATTCACCGCAGTGAATTGCCTTCTTAGCATTGCGAATACCGGATACAAATGCTTGTGGAAAGCCGCCTTTTATTTCTACCGTTGAACCACTTCGGGTAACTATAGCGCCGAGGTCCTGCGCAATTTGAAGCGCTGCGTCACAATCGTCGCCTGAGGGAAATTGATGAATAATCGAGACACCTTTCGCAAGGATAGCACAGGCTAACATACGCTGGGCATCACTCTTACTGCCGGGTGCATCTACCCGACCCTTGAGCAGCGATGGCCAAACGTCGACTTTCATTTCTTGCCTATGTAGATGCTCGCGATACCACCGCTGAGCGCAATGCATCGTGTTTCGCGATATCCGATTTCATTCATGATGGCTATAAAATCATTTCCTGAAGGAAACGCGTCGACCGATTCCGGCAAGTATGTATAAGCTCTCGAATCTTTCGAGACCAGCTTACCGATAGTTGGCATAATGTATTTGAAATAGAATGTAAACAATTGCTTGATTGGAAAGCGGGAGGGTTTCGAAAATTCGATGATGATACCCATTCCACCCGGCTTCAACACGCGCAGCATTTCTCCCATTCCTTTGCGCAAGTCTTGAAAATTGCGAACTCCGAATGCTACTGTGAATGCATCGAAATGTCCATCCGAGAAAGGAAGGTTTTCAGAATCGGCGATTTGAAAAGAGATGGCATGCGACAGATTTTTCTTGCTAACCTTTTTCTTTCCCACTTCAATCATGCCCGCACTAATATCGACTCCTACAATCTTTACATCCTTTAAATTCATGCGAATGGCTTCGAGGGCGAAATCACCCGTACCTGTTGCAACATCTAGAATAAGATGAGGGTTTTCTTTTTTGAGGATTCGAACGGCTTTTTTTCGCCACAACACATCAATTCCGATTGAGAAAAAATGATTGAGAAAATCGTAGGAATGCGAAATGTTGTCGAACATTTCAGCTACCTGCTGCTTCTTTTCCCCTTCTTGCGAATACGGTTTTACTTCTTGCACGTAGGATAACAGATTTAGAGGGTCATATGTTCGCCGACCATTTTAGAAATAGCCTCCTGCAAAAGAATTTCCTTTTCGACAGGAACCACTCCGACCTTTTCACATACAAGTCCGCCGGCTATGTTGGCCAATGCTGCATATACGGAGGGCTCAGCACCGGCAGCCATAGCCAGAGAAGCAACACTTACTACAGTGTCGCCTGCACCGCTCACATCCATGATTTCGCGCTGATGCGCATTCTCGTGGAAAAAATCAGCGCCATGATTGGCAACTACTCCTAACTCAGAGAGCGTTACCATAGTCACCTTGTTGGCAAGCTGTTGCTCGAGCGTTTCGATGGCTTGCTTCAATGCGCCAAAATCGTTTTTATTGAAATCGAGTTTCAAACCTTCCTTTAACTCCTTCAAATTAGGCTTGAATAGAGTAGCTCCTTTGTATGCAAAGAAATTGTCCTTCTTCGGGTCAACGGCTGTTGGAATACTGCGTTCGGCCGCCCATGCGAGTATTGTAGATATGACTCGCTCTGTTAGCACCCCCTTGTTGTAGTCTTCAAAAATGATGACATCCACCTTCTGACGTTCGAGTATGTTCTTGACGCAATCGAGCAAATGACGCTCGTCTGTTGAGCTGAGGGGTGTTGTTATCTCTTCATCGATACGCAACAGATGATGCCCCTGACTGATTACACGCGTTTTCACTGTTGTCATTCTCTCGGGAGAATCGATAATGCCCTCTGTTGTAAAACCATTTTCTTTCAACGTCGAACGAAACACATCGCCCTTGCTGCCGTCGCCAACTACCGAGGCAATGATAGCTTTTGCTCCCAGGTGCTTTACATTGAGTGCTACGTTGGCTGCGCCACCCAAACGATTTTCGCGTTTCTGCACTTGTACGATCGGAACAGGAGCTTCAGGAGAAATGCGATCCACTTTTCCCCAGTAATATGCATCAATCATAACATCGCCTATGATAAGCGCTGTGAGATTGTTGAATCGCGAGAAAAGTTCAGTGATTTCGTTTTTGGTCATTGGCTATTATTTCAATTGAGCAAGCCCTGCTGCGATGCGGCGTAAGGCCTCTTTCAAAGTGTCTTCAGAAGTTGCATAGCTAATACGGATGCAATTGGCATCACCAAACGCATCACCGGTAACCAGTGCCACATGTTGAGTGCGCAGCAAGTACATCGACAAATCTGTAGCATCCTTTATCGTATGCTCCCCATCACTTTTTCCAAAATAGGATGACACATCAGGGAAGAAATAAAACGCGCCTTCAGGCTTATTGAGCTTAATGCCGGGAATTTCTTTCAGCAAATCATACACTAAGTCGCGACGCTTTCGGAAGGTTGCAATCATGGGTTGAATAACATCCGGGTCAGCTTCCATCGCAGCTTTCGTGGCCATCTGCGCAATGCTGTTGGCACCGCTGGTAATCTGCCCTTGCATTTTATTACAAGCATCGGCAATCCATTTGGGTGCTCCAATGAAGCCAATACGCCAACCTGTCATAGCAAATGCTTTCGACACTCCATTTACTGTGATGGTTCGATCCATCATATTTCCAATGGACGCAATGCTAGCCGTTCGACCGCTGAAATTGATATGCTCATAAATCTCGTCGCTGATGACATAGAGCTCTTCCTTTTTCTCAATCACACGGGCAAACGCCTCTAGCTCTTCGATGCTGTACACAGAGCCGGTCGGATTGCAAGGCGATGAGTAAATAATAAGCTTCGTTTTATCGTTGATAGCTTCTTCGAGTTGTTGAGCTGTAATCTTGAAATCTTGCTCCACAGGCGCAGGAAGCATTACCGGTATTCCGCCAACGAGGCGCACCATCTCAGCATAGCTTACCCAAAAAGGACTAGGCATAATAACCTCGTCGCCCGGGTTAACCAACGCATAAATGGTATTAGCGATGGCTTGTTTGGCACCTGTTGAAATCACGATTTGTTCGGGGGAATAATCGAGCCCGTTATCGCGCTTAAACTTGGCAGCAATGGCCTTTCGCACTTCGGGAATTCCATTGACCGGCGGATAATGTGTGATGTTATCGTCGATGGCTTTTTTCGCAGCATCCTTGATAAAATCGGGTGTATTGAAATCAGGCTCGCCAAGCGATAAGCTGACGATGGGATGACCT
>JAURKF010000249.1 GCA_030831885.1 Flavobacteriales bacterium | reverse complement strand
CCGCAAATGGTTGTAGCTATGAGGTGCCGAGCGAAGTGTTTGTATCGACATCTCCTGTTGCTGCGTTTACGTATTCATTCGATGCAGGAACAGGTGTTGTTACTTTCGATAATAACTCTACAATAGGTGCAGGTTCTATTGCATCATATGAATGGGAATTTGGGGACTCGAACACCTCTTCGGATGTTGATCCGACCCACACCTATGCTTCTTCCGGAACGTACAACGTAACGTTGACTGCAATTTCAGCAATAGGCTGCGCTTCCACTGTGGTATTGCCTGTAAACGCTACCGTTGATATCGAGGAGGTTAACAATATCATTCCAATTTCAGTTTACCCAAATCCAGCTGTAAACATGATTCGAATTGAATCTGCAGTTGAAGGGCAATTGATTGTTCTTGATCAGTCAGGACGTAATTTGTTGGATAGAATTCGAATTGCACCACATGTTGCTCATTTGCTCGATACAACATCGTGGGCTGAGGGCATGTATCAAGTTGTACTCGTAAGTGGAGAAGTTTCCGGCGCTGTCCGTGTAGTTAAAGTCAATTAAGTGTATTCAATAGAAGGTTAGTTCATCGAAGCCCGGTATCTGCCGGGCTTTTTTGTTGGGGGTGTTGGGTTACCTTTGCCGACGCATGTCATTCTCTGATCTCAACCTCAATAACGCTCTTCGCAATGCTATTGCGGATCTTGGTTTTACCGAGCCAACTGTTATTCAGAGCAAGGCATTTGCACCGATTATGGCGGGCCATGATGTGCTGGGCATTGCACAAACGGGAACAGGAAAGACGCTAGCCTATCTAATGCCCATCATTCGCCAATGGCAATTTTCTGCTAAGAAGTCGGTGGCATTGCTGGTGGTGGTCCCAACGAAGGAGCTTGTAGTGCAAGTAGAAGAAGAGTTCAAAGCTATAGCTAAATTCACAGCACTGCGCGCGGTGGGTGTGTATGGCGGTCCCAATATCAAAGCGCAGGCAGCCTCGATTTCAGAAGGAACGGATGTCGTAATTGGAACTCCGGGTCGCTTGAATGACCTTGTACTGAACGGAACGATACCTCCGCGAGCAGTAAAGAAACTGGTAATAGACGAGGTAGATCAGTTGCTCAACCTGGGTTTTCGCAATGACTTGCTTCATTTAATGGATTTATTGCCGGCGAAGCGTCAAACGCTCATGTTCTCCGCAACCATGACAGCTGACGTGGAAGGAATCATTGCGCGCTATATGCAGCGGGTGGTGCGCATCGAAGCTGCGGTTGCCGGTACCACGGCCGACACGATAGAGCAACGATTGTATGATGCGCCAAACTTTTACTCAAAACTGAACCTGTTGCGCTTCCTGTTACAGACTGACGAAAGTATGCAGCGCGTGCTTGTTTTTGCAGGTGGCAAGCGCATGGCCGATAAGCTCGAGTTTATGCTTGAGGATGATTTTAAGGGTGAATTAGCAGTAATACATGCCAATAAAAACACCAACAAACGATTGCGCACGGTAGAGGATTTTGCTGAAGGTCGCTCACGTATTCTCGTTGCCAGTGATTTGCTCGCCCGTGGCATTGATGTGGAAGGCGTGACACATGTTATCAATTTCATGATGCCTGAAATGCCCGAGGACTATGTTCATCGCATAGGTCGCACAGGCAGAGCGATGCGTGCTGGTGTGGCTATTTCGATGTGTGCGCCATATGAAGCGGATTCGCTGGAAAATATTGAAACGCTTCTAGGTGAGCGCGTACCCCGCGCAGCATGGCCCCGTGAAGTTATAATTTCCGATGAAATTTTACCGGAAGAAACCGAGCGTGCACCTTCGCCCAATAAAGTAAAAGTACCAAAGCTCGATGGGGGAGGGGCTTTCCACGAAAAGCTCGACAAAAATAAAAAGGTACCTATCAAGGTTACCCGAGCCGACAAAATGAAGGCGAAATATGGAAAGCGTTATCAAGGAGGGCACAGCAACAGCACTCGATAATAGTAGACTAAGAATATTCACTCACTCTTTTGATGAATATCACTTGCTGCTCAAAATCACATCACTTACATTCGTCGCAAATAGAACTCATATGAAAAATGCTCTTTTTACTCTTCTGATGCTATTGGCCTCTATAGCCATTGCACAGCCAACGGGCGATACAGGCAAGCGTGTTGCCGTAGTAATGACTAATGGCAATGAGTACATTGGAACAATCACTAAAGATGATGGCCGGGAATTGCTTTTGAACAGCGAATCGGTTGGGCCGATTTACTTATTGAAATCAGAAATAAGAACCATTCACGATGTGGATAGCCCGAAGAGTGTAGTGCAGGGGGAGTTTAGGGATACAGGGCCATTTACTACGCGCTATTGTTTCACTACGAATGCGCTCGGCATCAACAAGGGTGAGAATTACACGATGTTGAACCTGTATGGTCCTGAGGTACATTTTGCATTAACCGATCGATTTTCGACCGGCATAATGTCAACCTGGATTGGAAGCCCATTGGTATTGGCAACCAAGTATTCGATTCCAACTAAAAATGAGAAGGTCAATTTTTCAATTGGTAACTTGTTGGCTACCTCAGGCTATATCCAGAGTTTTCGCGGTTACGGTGACCTGCTGTTTGGAAACGTAACCTTCGGTAATCGCCTATCCAACGTAACATTGGGAGCCGGATACTTCTATTTTCAGGGCGGAGGCAAGGAAGCGTTAAATAGAGCGATGCCACCGATTCAAACAAGTGATTCTGGTTTTTATAATACTTCCAATTATGAAGGTGCGCCCGAACCCATTACGGGACCGATGTTTTCACTGGGTGCAATTTCGCGTGTGGGAGCAAAGGCTAGTTTCGTTTTTGATTCTATGCTTGGTTTCTTTACTCATAACTATTACGAAAAAACCACAATTTATGAAAGTGGTTTATATGAGCACGAAATCGTTAAGAATACTTCTAAAAGCGCTGCCTTCTTCCTCATGCCCGGTATGCGCTTCCAAAAGGACGAGCGCCGTGCGTTTCAAGTTTCGTTGGCAGGTGTTGTGCTAAGTGATGGTGGTGAAACCATTTCATTCCCGATTCCGTTCTGCACATGGTTCTACAGGTTTTAAGAGATACTAGTGACTAATGACTAGTGACTAATGACGAGTACTAATTCAGGAGTCACATTTTACCATTCACCATTTACTACTCACTAGTCACTAGTAATTAGTCACTACTCACTAGTCACCGCCACCTTCTGCATCACCTTGTTCATCACAAACTGAAACTGCTCTTCCAGTGTGAGGTGTGAGTTGTCGACTACTACGGCATCGGGTGCTTGCACGAGCGGGTCGTGAGCACGCGTGGTATCTATGGCATCTCGTTGACTGATATTCTTCAGCACGTCGTCTATCGATGCATCCACACCCATGCTTTTCAGCTCTTCGAAACGACGCTTGGCACGTATAGTGGCATCGGCAGTCATGAATAGCTTAAGCTCTGCATCGGGAAGAACAACGGTACCAATGTCGCGCCCATCCATCACAACTCCTTTTGATTCCGCCATACGCTTCTGGAGACGGACTAATTTCTGTCGTACTTCCTTGATGGCAGACACCGGCGATACGTTGTTACTTACTTGAAGCGTTCTTATTTCGCGCTCTACATTTTGTCCGTTGAGGTAAGTTTCGTACTTGAGTGTATCTGTGTTGTATTTGAAGTTGATCATCACCAGATCGAGCGAGGCGATGAAAGCCGACTCATTTACCTTACCCTCAGTTGACACAAAGCCGTGCTGCAATGCATACAGCGTCATCGCTCTGTACATGGCTCCCGAGTCGATGTAGATATAATTGAGTTCCTTGGCTATTGCTTTTGCAATGGTACTTTTTCCGCACGACGAATAGCCGTCGATGGCAATGTTGATTTTGGGTTTCACGTGGTTAAGGAGCGTAGAGTGCGAATGTAAAAACAATTCGGGTAATTCAACGCATGAGTAACTTATTCAGTTCGGCCATTCCTTCGCCGGCGCTTTTTGAAATCGGAAGCCATTGATGTGCACTTACAAGTTCATGTGCATGCGGGTCAACAATAAACTTGTGTGTGGCCTTAAATGCGTGGTGTATTAGGCCTGCGGCCGGGTATACTTGCAACGAAGTGCCTACAACAACGAAGATGTCGGCTTCTTCAATGATATCTGCGGCGCTCTGCAGCATCGGCACTTCCTCACCAAACCAAACGATGTGTGGACGAAGTTGAGATCCCTTTTCGCAACGATCACCGATGCGCAATTCCCATTGTTGGATGGGGTAAATAAGTGCAGGATTCAACGTGCTTCGCGACTTCATGATTTCTCCGTGCAAATGCAAGACATCACGGCTGCCTGCGCGTTCGTGCAGGTCGTCAATGTTTTGCGTCACCACGGTTACATCAAATTCCTCTTGCCATTGCGCAATTTGCAGGTGCCCTTCATTGGGCTGCGCGGCCATAATTCCTTTTCGGCGTTGATTGTAAAAATCCATGACCAGTGCAGGGTCGCGATGCCATGCTTCGGGGGTTGCAACATCTTCAATCCGATAATTTTCCCACAGTCCATCGCTCCCGCGAAATGTCGGTATGCCGCTTTCGGCGCTCATCCCCGCGCCGGAGAACACGATGAGTCGTTTTTTTCGTAGTGTCATTTGAAGAAGTTCAATTTGTCAAGTGTCTTCATCAGCGCAACTATTTTTTGAGTTCTATCTCAGCACTCGCATCCAAAACCGTAGTTGCATTGCCGCCAATGGCAAGAGCCATTTCCAACGTGGGTAAGTCGTTGGGATCTCCGTTAAAGGGATTTTCAATTTCTTCCGCAATGAGCTCGATGCTGGTGAGCACATACAACACAAAGACCGTGACCGGCGCAATGAAGTATTGCATTTGTGTGCTGTAAATCCATGGAAATAGCATCACATAAAAGAAGATAAACTTCTTGAGGAAAACGGAATAGGAGAAGGGGATAGGTGTGTTTTTGATTCGCTCGCATGCACCGCACACGTCAATAAGTTTGTTGAGTTCAGTTTTGAAATGATAGACCGACTGTCCGTTGAGTTTGCCTTCTTTCGAAAGCTGCTGCATGTATTCCATGGTGCAGCGAAAGACCTCGAGTGGTTCATGACTCGCTTGCGATATACGAGTGTAATAATTGTAAGTATTTAATGTGTCGGCATACTTGCCAAGAAAGGCATTTTCGATCTTTTCTCCTTTCAAATGGGCTTGCAGGGCATACGGAAACACATTTAATAGCGCTGCGAGTTGATTCCGCGCATGTAAGTCCTCGCGCGGCAACACTGCGTTCAGGTGTGAGCTAAGGGCACGCGTAGTATTGGTAAGATCTCCCCACAACTTGCGACCTTCCCACCAGCGGTCGTATGCACTATTGGTGCGAAATACCAGGAGCAATGACAGCGTAAAACCTAGAATGGAGTAGATGGTCGAAATAGCCTTGGTGAGCTCACGCGTTTCATCGCTGTACCACGTGTGAAACTCAAAGTATCCGATGGCACCGGAGTAGATTGCAACACCGGCCATCAGTGGCAGCAACTGCCTGAATGTTTCTGCTTTATGCAGCCTGAAAATAAACGTGAACCAGTCTTTGGGGTTGTAGGTAATCATACACCGCAAACTTAGTGATTGCGCATGCGTGTTTGTGAATTGATAAACCAGCCCTTTTAGTTCTTTTGTATTGATTGATTCTTAGTCCCATCGAAATAGATGCTCTTTTCTTTGTCCGATCATGGTTCCTTCGCCATCACCGTTTATACGCACGAAGTAATGAAGCCCATTGTGTAATCCTACTTCTTCGATGTATGGCGAAGCATCGCTTTTGTTGTATTTTATTTTGCGAATGGGTGCATCGAATTTTACTTCGAATTGACCGCTTTCTGCGAATGAAAAGAGTCGTTGCTCTCGTTCATCAGTAAACAATAGTGAACCATTACCGCTGATAGTTTCCATGATGCCAATCATGAAAAAGGCGAGGAAAAGAATGATGCAGCATTCGCCTGCATATTTCCTGAATTTATTTACATGTGCGAGTACGAAGAAGACAAGGACAATAGCCAGTCCGCAGCCTGCGAATGTGTTATTGTATTTCACCTGACTTAAGGCGTATTCAATGGGGTGCAACAAACTGTGTCGCATTACGGATATTCCAAATGAAAACTGAACGAAGTAATAGAGGTAGGCAGATATAACTCCGGAAATCACGGCTATAAAGAATGACTTCCACAAGCCTCGAGCATAATGTTTTATGTAGGACTCAGGATAGGTGCCTTCCGCGCTTACCAGAGCCGGATGATTTTCAGAGAATGTAAATGTTTCATCGTATGCTGCTCTGCGATCTGCATCCATTAATGTTTCATAGGCTTCTTGTATGCGTTGGAATATACTGGTAGCTTCTGCGTTGGAATTATGATCGGGATGATACATCTTGACCAGTTTCCGATATGCCTGTTTGATGTCATCGGGTGTTGCTTGGATATGCAATCCAAGAATTTCATAATGATTGCTGTTTTTATTCATTCTTCTGCAAGTGTTATAGTTTCTGGATTGTTTAATTCATTCTTAGCTTCTTTTGAGTATTCCTCGGTTAGTGTCGATGCTTTTCTGCTGCGTAAAACGCCTTCCGGAATTTGCGCTGCGCATCGTTCGCAGAATTTTTTGGTTCCTTCATCATCATTGTAAATAGCCATTACACACGCAAGATTGTTACAATGTTCAAGTCCATATGTGTGACCTATTTCATGAATAAGTGTTTTCTCAAAATGGGGATTAGATTTTAGCAAGACCACCCGCCCATAGCTACGTGTGAGTCCTCGTACAGCTAGATCGCCGTAGTTAATGTTTTGTCGTGTAATGAAAATTCCGCGCTCATCAGCGTTGTACATTGCAGAAAGACATTCGTTACCATCGAGGATTTCCTCGTGTGCACAATTGGCGGGCACTTCCTTGTGGCCTTTTATGCGTGTGCCGAAGGTGAATACTTCATGGATGGTTTTGTTGGCCAGTGCTACATCCTCTTCATAGTATTCCCCGAGTGTATAAAGATTCCAGATGGTTTGCTCTGTTTCATTTTGACCATTAGCAGCGCTGTTTATCTTCTTTTTGGTTCTATGTTCCTCAAAATTGAATTTACCTTGAGCAGGCTCTTCAATTGTTTTTTCATCGAATTGAATGTCGAAACGTCGACCTGATGCAGAATTTTCGATTTGATTGTGTCGAACAATCCAAAACAGAACACCGATAATCACGATGAGTGGGATTTTCATGGTATTGCGATTTGAAAGCGCAACGACGGATGGTTGCGAATATTATATTCTTCGCAGCCATAGATACACTTGTCCACCGTTACTTCCTGGAGTGATTATCGAAAAGGCTATTCCGGGTGCGTCACCTCCTTCTAGATTATAGCTATTGAACGCACCACTGAGCATACCCCAGGGAGTTTCATATAGCGACAAGATGTACACTGACGCGGAAGGATATAGTGCATAGGGCGCTACCCATTCATTATACGTCATGCTTTTGCTATTGGTAAAGTATAGGGTGTCTGAAATGTCCGTCAGGTCTCCGATTGGGCCTAATCTGTAGCGGTAGATTAGCCATTTTTCGCCGACCAATGAAACAGTAGTATGCTCAATGAGAGAATCAGTATCAATTGGTGCAGGGGGCAGAGGAGGTCCGTCCGCTTCGTAGTAGTTGGTCGAACATGCACCTAATGCGCAT
>JAURKF010000248.1 GCA_030831885.1 Flavobacteriales bacterium | reverse complement strand
TTATTTTCCGCTTCAACATACTGCTGAAAACGATCGAGCAAGGCTTGATTTTCCATATTGTCATTTGTTGCAATGCACAAGATTAAGGCAAATTCATATCAACATCGCAGCTATTTTTGCTCGCACTAGAAAAATCATGAGACCAAAATTTCATTCACTGGTAGTATCGGATGTTCGCCGCGAAACAAAGGATTGCGTATCCATAGCCTTTCAAATACCTGAGGAGTTAAAGGAAAATTACCAATTCAGGCAAGGCCAATACCTCACCCTGCGTGAGACCATTGGCGGTGAAGACATTCGCCGATCCTATTCAATTTGCAGTGGGATTCAAGAGCCGGAACTGCGCGTTGCAATTAAGGAAGTTCCCAATGGACGTTTCTCGCAATGGGCCAACCGCGAGTTGAAAGCGGGTCACGTCATGCAAGTTATGACACCCATGGGCAACTTTGGAACTCCGCTCGACCCGATGCAAAAGAAAAGCTATCTGCTCGTAGCCGCCGGAAGCGGAATTACTCCTGTTTTCTCCATTGCCAAGAGTATTTTGAATACCGAGCAGGAAAGTGAGGTAATACTTCTTTTCGGCAACCGATATTTTCAAAGCATCATTTTTCGCGATCAACTTGAAGATCTGAAAGACCGCTTCATCGGTAGGTTTCGCGTTTTCCATGTGCTGAGCGCGGAACCGAATGATGTAGATCTTTATTCGGGTAGAATTGACCGCGCGAAACTGGACGGATTTGCCAAAGGATTCATTCGAATGAATACCATTGATGAAGTATTTGTATGCGGCCCCGAGCCGCTCATTCGAACGGTTAAGGAATTTTCCATCGACCATGCTCTTTCAGAAGAGCATATACATTTCGAACTTTTTGGATCACCCAACCCAACCGCGGGCGGCACCAACGAACCTATCAAACCGGCCACCGAAGAAAGCGGAAAGCGCTGCGCAGTTACAGTGATTTTTGATGGACAAGAGAACAACTTCTTCATGCCAATGGACGGCACCGCCATTTTGGATGCCGCTCAATCAAGTGGCATGGACATTCCATTCAGTTGTAAGGGCGGTATGTGTTGCACGTGTCGCGCACATGTTTCAGATGGCGCCGCTACCATGAAGGTAAATTACGCTCTCGAACCCGGCGAAGTCGAATCGGGGTATGTGCTGACCTGCCAGGCTGTGCCTTCGACAGAACACATCACCGTCGATTTCGATCGTCACTGATATTTATATACCTGCTTGTGCGGCGCTTACCGCAGCACCTGCATTTAGATTCCCATAACCTCTGGTGCCGTTTGGTGTAGGGTAATACTGTGATGTCGTTAGAAGAAAATTGTTCACCTGTTCTCGAGTAAATGCCGGATTTACCGACCATACCATAGCTGCAATACCAGACGCCATAGCTGTTGCACACGAGCTTCCTCCTATGTATTTAGCAGCATATCCCGAGGTGTTAAGTGAAAGCGTATTACGCGAGCTATTATTGGATCGCTCCATAGTTATGGTAAAATCTACTTGCGAACCATCATGGCAAGATGCACACGTGCTGAAATTTTCTTTCACGCCTGTAATAGCGACACACTTCGTCAAGGCCGCAGGATAAACGACGCCCCACCATGATGTAAGATCAAACGATGTACCGGCAGCAGCCATCAGCATTTTGCCCATACCCCAAGCATAGTTAACTCCATCTTCTATAACACTGCTGTAAAACGGAGTTCCAATAGACATACTTACGACCTTCACATCAGCCCGATTCCCCATTCGAATTAATGCGTTTTTCAGCCCCGTTCTTTCCGACGATTGATCGAGAACTACATCCTGACATGCCCGAATGAAATGGAGATTTGATTTATAAGCAACACCTGTAGTTGCACCCAGGGCATTGCGCGGCCCCGATGCCAACCCGCACATAGAAGTTCCATGTGCACAACTAGTGAATGCACTATTGCCAAGTGTATAATCAGTTGTAACACTTCTGCCGACATTACTATCACCATTGTTAAATGCACTACCCAAGAGTGTTTGCGAAGAACTGATACCCGCATCGATAACTCCTATGGTAATGCCTTGCCCTTGCGCCGTATTCCAGCCCGCAGGAATATTCATCAGACCAAAATTCCAAGGCAAAATAGAATTCGGTGTTGTAAGGGTATAATCAGCCGCATTCAACGCATAACTGCTCACCGAGCATCCGGACGTAGAGCGATCTTCTGTGAGAACATCGGCATGCGAATAATCGAGTGGTTCCAAATAGCGAACATTTTTGAGGTTGCGAAGCGCAGTAAGCACATGCCTGTCGGCTAAACGAATGGTAATAATTGGAAGGATCGCATCATCTTCAATCAGGATATTGCTCCACTCCTCCTCAATTCCATGATTGCTCAATTCATGCTGAATAAAGTCAATCAACTCATCGTGCACCGCTTTCCACACTCCTTGCCCTAAGCGAATCTGATGAATAGTTTCATCCAAGCCAACATATTCTGCGGGCTGATAGCCAATAGCAAGCGTCTGATCACCATATTGAAGAGCACTCCAAAGCATTTTAAAATCAGCTTGTTCCCATCGGAAATCGCCCTTGGCGATATACGATTCCTTCACATAAGCATCTACCTTCTCTTTAGAATACGGTGTCCCATCCGGCACAGAAACGAGTGTCGCATGTTGTATCAATTTGCCTGATAATCCGCCTGTTTCAAGGGCCTGATCATTCGTGCTTCTTGTGCATCCTGCAAGAACTATTACAACACTGCATAAAACTAAAGTGATTTGTTTCATTGGAATTGGGATTT
>JAURKF010000247.1 GCA_030831885.1 Flavobacteriales bacterium | reverse complement strand
GTTTGACGCTAGCTCCGCTATTGGGCGAAAATGCTCATGGCAAAGAAGCCTGCTGCACAGATGGTAAGAAAATGGAATGCACGCATGAGCAAGGTGCTGGTTCATCATGCTGCAAAGACAAGAAGACCGAGTGTACAAGTAAAGATTCATCAGCTACTGAAGGTACTACTTATCACATGACTTCAACTGACTCTATTACCCACTAAAATCTGAATTCATGAATTCCTTGAAAATAACTTTCCTTGCAATCATCCCTTCCTTGCTGATCACTTCATGCGGTGATAAAGGAACCCTGCCATTGGGTGCTTGTGATTGCGCCGCCATTGAAGATACAAACAGCCCTGAATTCGCTAAATGCAAAGACCTTCGTAAAGAAGCAACTTTCGAAGCAGAATATATTAAGTGCAAGCAAGCGATCAAGAGCGGCATTACCGATACTTCGAAAATTTCAATTGGCTCGGCCGAAAATGCAACACATCTCTCGGCAGGCGACGGAAATTACTCGTTCGATGTTACCACCTCTTCTATTAATTGGACTGGTGAAAATGCCGTCGGTAAATCTCATCAGGGACTACTTTCTGTCAAAAGCGGAAACATCTCGATTTCCGGAGGTAAAATAACAGGAGGCCAAGTTGTAGTGGACATGAATACTCTTACCAATACTGATTTGAGCGGTGATGACAAGAAGGATTTGGAATCTCATTTAAAAGGTGCCGATTTTTTCGACACAGCAAAATTTAGTGAAGCCACCTACACCATCACCTCTGGTGAGAAGATGGACGCAGTGAAGTATGCAGTGAAAGGTAAACTCACTCTGAAAGGAATTACAAAAGATCTCAATTGTGAAATCAATGTGATTGCCAACAACTCCGATGTGATTGTAGCAGGCGGTTTAATTTTCGATCGTTCCCAATTTGATGTACGTTATGGCTCGGGTAAATTTTTCGAGAACCTGGGCGATAAACTCATTAAAGATGAAATCATCCTCAAACTCGAAATCAAGGGTAAGAGACAATAGTTTTAATTGTACGCAAAAAAAAGAGCCGCATGCGGCTCTTTTTTTTATTCCAATAATTTCACTGAAAGTGCTACTTGAAAAGACCGTGAAGCTGGCCATCCACACCGGCTATAATCTTCCCCAAATCTTCCGGCTTCTCATGGAAGCGGTTGTCATCGATATCGATAACAAGCATCTTCCCTTTGTTGTAAGTGCTAATCCATGCTTCATAACGTTCGTTGAGTCGTGTTAAATAATCGAGTCGAATTGCTTCCTCGTATTCACGTCCACGCTTACCAATGTTATCGACTAAAGCAGGAACAGATGCACGCAAGAAAATAAGCAAGTCGGGGGGTGTAATGAATTCATCCATCACATTGAATAAATCGACGTAGTTTTCGAAATCACGCGTAGTCATTAAACCCATCGCATGCAAATTCGGAGCGAAGATTTGAGCATCTTCATAGATGGTGCGATCTTGCACAATCTTCTTTCCGCTTTTCTTCAACTCCATGATTTGACGAAAGCGACTCTTCAAAAAGAACACCTGAAGGTTGAATGACCAACGTTGCATGTCCTTGTAAAAATCGATGAGATATGGATTGTCATCCACTTCTTCGAAATGAGGCTGCCATTTATAATGCTTGGCGAGCAGCGTGGTTAAGGTTGTCTTGCCTGAACCAATATTTCCGGCGATTGCAATGTGCATAATCTGATGTAGGTAAAATAGAATACGCTTCGAAAGTAAAACAATTCAATCGTACAAGGAACAATTGTTAGTTTCTTATAGTTTCAACAAAATCATACGTTCGTAAGCGCCCATCCGAAAGCACATAGAGCCGTCCGGCCTGAAAACAATAAGCACTGCCGACCAAAGGCAAATTCATGCGCTCGGACAACCACGTGCGTGTATCAATTACTTCCAAAGAACCGTCACTGTGGAATAGATAAAGATTATCCGCATCAGCCATCCAATTCTTGACACGCTCAACAAAAATGCGCTTTTTCCAAGTTCCGAACATATCAAACACATGAAGGGTCGAATCCTCGCACAATAAATACAGATAGGATCCTCTTTCGGTCATTCCAATCGGATGAATCTCATGGTTGAGCAGCATACTTAAATTTCCTGTTGAGAATCTTTTTTTAAAACTGCGATCAACGCGCACCAATTCCGAGTTACGACCATCCCACAGCCAATAGCCATCACCGCGCGAACCGCACATCCACTCCACATTATCAAAACCCGCTTCAAACAAATCAATGGGACTACCTTGCACACTCAACGTATTATCAAAAAAAACAACTTTACCCGAAGCAGGAAAATGGACAAATGGGCGCAACGGATCTGTTACATCCACGTCGTGAAACTCTCCCCACTGGAGCTCGGAAGCGCGATAAACACCTTTGCCTAACGCATTGATTCGCTCAATGGAACTGCCAGTCATTAAGTAAACGTTGCCAAGCTCATCAGTCACAACGAAATCGGCTATTACAGGATTATCAGAAATGAGTTTAAAACTTGACTGAGAATAAAAGGGGCTGCAGCAAAGGAAAAAGCTGACAAGTAGAAACAACAGAGCTTTCATCTATTCGTCGAAGTATATACCACGTCGTTCACACGGCTCAGCAATTCTTCAATGAAATGTCTTTCATTGCTGAGTCGAGGCACTTTATGCTGACCTCCGAGTTTGTTCTTTTCACGAAGCCACTCATAGAAAGTTCCTTCAGGGGCGACAATGACTTCAGGCATCTTTAGTATAAAGTCAAAAGCTCGTTTGGCTTCGTAATCGGTGTTAAGTGCTTTCAATGTCCTGTCAAGTGATTCGACAAACTTGCCGAGGCTTTGAGGCTTGCGCTCAAACTCAATTAACCATTGATGCGCTCCACTTGATTTTTCAGACATGTAGATAGGGGCTGCCGTATAATCAACAACGGCAGCATCCGTCTCAAGACATGCTCGCCGTATGGCCTCGTCGGCATTATCCACTATTAATTCTTCTCCAAACGCATTAATAAAATGACGTGTTCTGCCACTTACTTGAATTCGGAATGGAAACGTAGATGTAAAGCGGATGGTATCACCAACCAGATAGCGCCAGAGGCCTCCGTTGGTGCTGATGATGATCGCATAATTCTGACCAACTTCGACTTCCTCAAGGCTTACGGTTTTTGGATTCTCCTTTCCATATTCACTCATGGGCATGAACTCATAGAAAATTCCATAATCGAGCATCAGTAACATATCATCGGCATTCAATCGGTCTTGAATTCCGAAAAAACCTTCCGATGCATTGTAGGTTTCGACGTAATTCATTTGCGATGAAGGAATCAGTTTACTGAATTGGTCCCGATATGGCTTGAAGCTCACACCACCATGCCAGAAAAGTTCAAGGTTGGGCCAAACCTCCTTTATGGTTTCAGCGCCTTTTATTTCAAGAATTCGCCTCAATAAAACAAGCGTCCAAGAAGGAACACCCGCCATCATATGAATATCCTCATCCATTGTGGTGCGCGCAATCATTTCTATTTTCTCCTCCCAATTATCCATCAGCGCAATATCACGCGATGGCGTGCGCATAATTTCCGCCCAAACGGGAAGATTGCGAATGATGATTGCAGATAGATCGCCCGTGTAACCTTCTTCATTGAATGGATTGATCTTCGATGAACCTCCGAGCACTAAATGTTTTCCGCTATAGATGCGCGCATCAGGCTTCTGACTATAGTAAAGCGCAAGTAAATCCTTCCCTCCTTTGTAGTGACATTCTTCTAGCGCCTCTTTCGTAACCGGTATGAATTTGCTCTTCGCATCGGTAGTTCCGCTGCTTTTTGCAAACCACTTTAGTTTGGATGGCCAAAGAATGTTCTGTTGCCCTTCGCGCAATAGCTCGATGTAGGGCCTAATAGCCTCATAGTTGCGAATAGGAACAGCCTTTTTGTAATCCTCAACTGTTTTGACCGATGAGAATTGATGATCTATACCAAATCGTGTCAATGCGGCTTCATCCATCAGACTACGAAATAACTCTGCCTGCACCTCGACCGGATACTTCATGAAAAGATCGATCTGATGAATTCGCTTTTTAATGAACCAACCGAATACAGAGTTGAAGGGCATGCGTTTGTTTTGGTTAATCGATTGCAAAATAGGAACGAACCTATTCTTATCCAAAAAAATAAGACCACCTGTTGGGCGGCCTTATTTAATGGTGACCCCGAAGGGATTCGAACCCCTATCTGAGGAACCGGAATCCTCCATTCTATCCATTAAACTACGGGGCCTGAGCGGCCGCAAAAATAACAATACCGCTACCCTATTCCTATATTCAACTGCGCTTCAACCTATATTTGTTTCTCGCGTTTTTTTACACCCGCGTTCCGCTACCTCTATGAATCACCAACTGAAAGTTCTACTCCTGGCATTATTATTTTGTCAGGAAGGCATCGCACAAATCGTCATTAATGAAGGAAGCAATAAAAACGCAACAATTCTGCTGGATGAGGATGGTGAATACAAAGACTGGATTGAATTGTATAACGCTGGAAATGCCGCAGTAGATCTTGCGGGCTATAGCCTCACCGATGATGCCTCGCAACCGGCTATGTGGACATTCCCACATTATATGCTGCAACCCGGACAATATTTGATAGTCTTCTGCAGCTCCAAAAACCGATTCGCTGCGCCACCTGCAATCACTTTCAACATAACGGAAGCCTTCACTCCTCAGACCGGATGGAACAACCATCCAGCACAACAAGCGTTCGTTTGGGACGGAGTATCGAACCTGGTGCTTAATACTTGTTCTTACTGGTCGGGCGGTTATACTTCCAACTCAATCTTCAATCAAACATCGACTGATTATGTTGCATCCGTATCCTCTTACATCGATGGCGGCGATTACGCATGCTATTCGCAATACGGAGAAACTTCCAATCTGCGACCTGTGCTTCGCATCAACAATATTGTTGTTGGTGACAACACCGCACAAAACTGCAACACGTGCTATCCCGCGCCCTATGGCAACTGGTATTTCGGCGCACGTATGCAAACCATCTATCGTGCGGCAGACTTGCTTGCCGCAGGATTAACCCCAGGCCCAATTGACTCATTGGCATTTGACGTAGCCTCAACGGCGGCCAATTATTATGATTACGTCAACATCCAATTAACTACCACTGCGTCAAGCGAACTTTCCTTCGAATTTCTCAATACTGCCGGATCCTATTTTCACACCAACTTCAGCATCGCCGGCACTGGCGATAACGTCTATCTTTTCAATCCGAGTGGTGAACAAATAGACAGCATGACCATCGCCCTTCAATCCCTCAATGCCAGCATTGGAAACTATCCCGATGCGAGTGCGCTCGATGTGCTATTCGCTGCACCTACACCGGGCAGTAGCAACAATTCTTCCGAGCCGGCTGAAGGATATACTCTTGAGCCCGCCTTTAGCTTAAACCCGGGATTTTATGCGGGTCCTCAAAGTGTTTCTATCCTCAACCCTAATGGCCCCCTCTCTATCTTACGCTTTACAACCGATGGAAGTGAGCCACAATCGAATTCACCCATCTACGACGGTTCTCCCATTTCATTTCAAACAACCACTGTGCTGAAAGCTCGAGCTTTCGAGGCGAATCACATCCCGGGACAATCTGCCGTAGCCTCCTATTTCATAGGTGCAAATCACAGTACGCCCATTATTTCCATTTCCACCGACAATGCGAATCTTTACGGACCGGAGGGCATGTTCGACAATCCATTCAGCGATTGGTTGAAGTCGGGGTTTGTAGAGTATTTCGATTCAACTTCAGCTCACAATTTGCTGATGTCCCAATACACCGGAATGATCATGGATGGAGGTGCCGGTGGCAGCAGAAGCCAACCGCAACGCTCGTTTCGATTAAAACTAGCCGATGGCATTTTCGGTGAAAGTACCATGCAGCATCAAGTTATACCTACAGTACCATACCGACATGAGTACAGTGATTTCTACTTGCGCAACGGTAGCAATCAATACCTGGCATTACCTTACAAAGACGCTGCTCAAGTGCGCATGATGAGTGAAGGCACACACAACTACTTCTCGGGCTGGAGACCTGTCACGGTTTATATCAATGGCCAATACCATGGATTATACGAACTGCGTGAGAAATTCAATTCAGAAAAATATGAGATAAAAGATAATGCTTCAACCGACAGCATGGACATCCTTTCACTCAGTTACTACTACGGTGGTATCCTTCGCGCTGTAGAAGGTGATCCGCAACACTATTGGGATGATTGGGGATATGTGTCGCAACTGGATGCTAGTTCTGCCGATTACATTGAGCAGGTAGGAAGTTTTTATGATCTAGAAAATTATACCGACTACATCATCGGTGAATCATTCATGGCCAATGTTGACTGGCCTTACAACAACATCAAGATTTATCGTTCCAATGCAACCGATTTCAAATGGCGTTTTGCTCTTCAGGATTTGGAATTGGGTTTAGCACCTAACTCTTGGACCGATTGTTATACCAATCATATTGAGTGGCTCATGGGTAATACCAATGGCAACCCTTTTACAACTGTCTGGTATAATATGATGCAACATGAAATGTATCGACTTCATTTTGTAAACCGATTTGCCGACTTGCTCAATACATCCTATAGCGCACAGCGATTGCTAGACATAGAACAATATCACTACGACATGGTATTGCCCGAAATGCCCGCATACTACGCGCGCTGGGCCGACCCCAATAATGTCGCAGGATACATGCAATGGTTCAATGATAATCACTCCATCTTCCGCGACCAGCTTGCATGCCGTGGAGAACAAGTAAGAAACCATATCCAAAATCAATTCGGATATGAATCACAACAACAGATTACGCTCGCCGTATCACCTGCCGAAGCAGGTTACATACAAATCAACACGATTATTCCGGATGAACTTCCTTGGAGTGGTGTCTACTTCAACGGCGCACCGGTTACATTAACAGCTGTTGCAAACCCCGGGTATGTGTTCAATTACTGGATGAGCGACTCCTTGCTGCAATCGCAATGGCACAACGATACGATGATTGTCAATCTATCCGCCGATGATGTCTTTACAGCTCATTTCTTGGGATTGCCTCAGCCCATGCAAATCAACATCAGCGAAATAAATTACAACGACGAAGCAACCCACCCTGCAGGCGACTGGATCGAACTGCACAATAACGGCAATGGTACAGTTAATCTCACAGGTTGGTCCCTCACCAATGGAGTCAACACTCCACGCTTCGATTTTCCTGCAGCCACCTTAATACCCCCTTATCAGTACCTCGTGGTTGCGCGCGACCTGGAATCATTTCAGGCTATGCATCCCGATGTGGAGAACGTGATTGGTAATTTCGACTTCTCATTACCCGCAAGCGGAGGAACAATTCGCCTGATTGATTACCGCGATTCAATTATACGTGAGGTCAATTATCTCGACACGCTACCCTGGCCGATGGTCGCCGATGGAGGCGGACGCACGCTTGAATTTATATTGGGTACTTCGAATCCTTCGCTCCCCGAAAATTGGTTCGCAGGATGTATGTTCGGTTCGCCTGGTACAGCCTATTCACCTTGCAACGACGATATCGTTATCAGCGAAATCAACTACGAATCGCTAACAGCCAACAACTGCGGCGATTGGATTGAACTGCGCAATACAAGCAACTCAATTGTAGATCTCTCCGGGTGGCAATTGCGCGATTCAGATTGGAACAATGAATTTACGTTGCCCCAAGGCATCGTGCTCGGGCCCGGAGCATCCTGGGTGCTTTGTCAATCAGCCAATCTATTCGACGCCATTCATAGCAATGTAGAAAATCGTTCCGGTGATTTCGTATTCAATCTCAGCAACGATGGCGAATTGCTTCGACTTTATGATGCTACAGAAAAAATTAGATTCTCCATATACTATCATTCACAAACACCATGGCCTGTTGAGCCCAATGGAATAGGGTATACGCTCGAATGCAATACCGAAGAATCGGATATCAACAGCTCCAATGCTTGGTTTGTCGGATGCATGCTGGGTTCGCCGGGTGCTGAATTCAATCCATGCGATACAACTTCAGTCGTTGAAGCGCATAATGCCTTCTATCCAAACGCATTTCCAAATCCTTCAAGTTCTGATTTACACATTCAGTTACCTGCTCACTTTTTATCGTGTGCAATCAAATTATTCAACCTGAATGGTCAGTGTGTTTATTCCGGCGTTGAGCTGCAGAATAACCTAGTTCACATTACAACCGATGCATATCCTGTTGGCATGTATCTGCTTCAAATTGCTACAGAAACAAATCATTGGAATCACCCCATCATCATTTCACATTAATGCAACGCACATTTTTTCCCTTCATAATTGCATTGTTTATCTCTGCTTCCTGCATCGGTCAAGCTACCAAACGCGCATTGTTTCTTGGGAATTCATACACCTTCTACAACGACTTGCCTCAACTGACGGCTGATATCGCATTTTCCGCAGGCGACACACTGACAGTTGAATCCAATACTCCCGGTGGATATACATTTGAGGGACACTTAGGAAATGCAACTTCAATTGGATTCATTCAGGAAGGCAACTGGGACTTTGTTGTGCTTCAGCAACAAAGCCAAATGCCGGCGTTTCCACTTGCACAAGTGGAAGTAGAAACTTTTCCTTTCGCAACCCAACTCAATGATTCTATTCTCGCCCATAACCCATGCGCGGAAACAGTTTTCTTTATGACGTGGGGTCGTGAAAACGGTGACCAGCAAAACTGTGCTAACTGGCCACCTGTTTGCACCTACGAAGGCATGGACGATTTACTATATGAACGCTACATGATGATGGCTGAAATGAACGAAGGCATCGTTTCACCTGTGGGCGCGGTGTGGCGATACCTCCGAGAGAATCATCCCGACATTGATCTTTTTTCTTCCGATGGAAGCCATCCGTCGCCT
>JAURKF010000246.1 GCA_030831885.1 Flavobacteriales bacterium | reverse complement strand
GGATCATGCCCGCAATGCCCTGAACGCAACCGTTATCAATGTGAGTCATCGCGGATTTGTTGAAAATGAGGCTGCCAAAAACGTTCTTTCCTGGGGCGCCGATGTTCAGCGCGATTTGATAGTGGATGAAATGCGCGAGTGGTCGTTGGTTGACTCTGCGGGATATGCATCATCGCACCCCATCGACTCATTGGGCTATACGGATCCTTCCGTGCAGCCAAATCAGTTAATCCCCATGCGCAATCGCATCAGGGCCAATAGCGATATACAATCGCAGCGCTATTCGGCCTATGTGCAGAACGAAAAACGTTGGGTGAACGAATCGGGCGCAATTTGGACGTTAAATGCAGGTGCGCGCGCCAATTATTGGTCTTTCAATGAGCAGTTTGTTGGCGGCCCGCGTGTGCTGATGTCGTACACTCCGGTTTGGACTCAATACCGAAAGAATGCAGAAGGAAAGATCGACTCTGTAAGGAAGGATATCGTACTTACCGGATCGTGGGGGTATTATTGGCAGCCTCCGTTTTACCGAGAGATGCGTGGCCTCAGCGGTTCGGTTAATCCGGAGATCCGTGCTCAAAAAAGTATCCACTATATACTAGGTGCGAATTATGTTTTTCAGGCGTGGGGTCGTCCGTTCAAGCTTAATTCTGAACTTTATTACAAGCAGCTGCGCGACCTAATTCCCTATGAAGTTGAAAACGTGCGCTTGCGTTATTTCGCAACCAATAATTCAAATGGCTATGCCTACGGAATGGATGTGATGCTCAACGGCGAGTTCATTCGCGATGTGCAGTCATGGGCGCGTGTATCCTATTTGAAAACAGAGGAAGATTTGACCGATGATTTTTACTACATCTACCTCAATCAATCGGGCGATACGATTTACAATGGTTTTACTATCGATGATGTTGCGACCGATAGTATTCGAATCACTCCGGGGTTTATTCCACGTCCTAACGATCAGCGTGTAAGTTGCAGTCTTTTGTTTCAGGATGAAATGAAGAAAAAGCCTTGGTACAAAGTGCTGATGAGTTTATACTTCTCAACAGGCGTTCCCTTCGGTCCTCCTAGCAACGAGCGCTATCTGGATGTGAGCCGCACTCGAAGTTACATACGCGCGGATATTGGTTTCAGTCGTGATTTGATTTTGGAGAAAAACAAGAATAAAAACTGGTTCAACAGCACCTTTAAAAAGGGGTATGTCGCAATAGAGATTTTCAATTTACTCGGAACGAATAATATCATCAATCACCAGTGGATTGAGGATGTGAACGGTCGTCAATACGGAATCCCGACCTATCTCACAGGGCGTCGAATTAATCTTCGTCTGAATTTGAATTTCTGATGCGATTAATTTTGCGCAAATAACAATAGCAATGGACGAGGAACAGATAGAACGACTCCGAGCACGGCTCAATGAAATACATGTGTGGCCAAGTGTTTTCATGTTCAAGTTCATATTGCCCAGCGATGAAGAGCGAATAACCCAATTGAAATTGATATTTGGTGAAAGTGCTGAAATACGTGAGCGACTTTCAGCCAAAGGAAACTACACCAGCATTACTATTCGAGAAATGATGTTGAATGCAGATGACATTTTTGAACGATATAGTCGGGCAGGGGCAATAAAAGGAATCATTTCTTTATAACAAGCGAAGGATGGATACATTAAAGGACGTGTTACTAGTTTTTACGGTTGTATTATTAGTGTATCTGCTGTATCAGCGATTGTTGCAAGTGCTTGGTAAAAAGGAACGCTCTAAGCGCTATGCACGTGTAAGTGAAATGCTCGAACTGAAGGAAGGAGTGTTAAAGATGGATCTGCACCTTGAACAAGCTATGTTGATTAAAGTAAGTGTTCATGCATCAGCCGGCGAACAAGTGCATAGCATCGAGGATCAGTTGCTCGAAAAAGGAACACATGCCATTGAAGTGAAGGTGTCTTCCTTGAAACCGGGCCGCTACTATATGCAATTGCAAACGCCCTCTGAAGTTTACTCACGTTATTTCGATTTGCACTAATTGGCATATGAAGTCGCTGCGTATTGTATTTATGGGCACTCCCGAGTTTGCCGCAACCTCATTGGAGGCATTGTGCAACAGCCGTCATAAGGTTGTGGGAGTAGTAACAGTGGCTGATAAGCCCGCCGGACGTGGGTTGCAGATGCAGGAAAGTCCTGTTAAAACGTTTGCTCAGCAACAAGGTATTCCTGTTTTACAGCCTTTGAAATTAAAGGACGCTGATTTTTTGAATGCGCTGAGCGACCTGCATGCTGATCTGTTTGTGGTAGTCGCTTTTCGCATGCTCCCGGAAGTGGTGTGGAATATGCCGCCGCTGGGCTCCATAAATCTGCATGGTTCCTTGCTTCCGAAGTACAGAGGTGCAGCGCCCATCAATAGGGCGATTATGAACGGTGAAACAGAGACAGGTGTAACCATCTTTTTTTTACAGCATGAGATAGACACGGGCAAAGTGATTGCACGAGAAGCGATGCCAATTTCACCCAATGAAACGGCGGGTGAGTTGCACGATGCTATGATGCATCTGGGTGCTCGCGTTTTGGTTGAAGCCCTTGACACAATTGCCGACGGAAAGGCGCACGCAGTGGAGCAAGCCCAGTTGATGCCTGCAGATTCAAATGTTCCTTCAGCACCCAAAATTTTTAAAGAAGATTGTCGCATTGACTGGTCGCAATCCTGCGCCCAGGTGCATAATCATGTGCGCGGCTTGTCGCCCTATCCGGCTGCATGGACAGAGCTAGAAGGGAAGATGTTCAAGGTATTCAATGGAAATCCAATAGACGGAAGGTTAATTGAACGCCCATGGGATACGGACGGGAAAACGTATCTCGCTTTTCGATGTGCAGATGGAGTATATAGTGTGCAAACTATCCAGCCGGAAGGGAAAAAACGCATGGGAATAGATGAGTTCTTGCGTGGTTGGCGACCGAGTGCTATATCCTGATTCTTTTTTTAGAAGGAGAAACAGAGCGAGAAACAGAAGGAGAAACAGAGGGAGAATAAGAATGAGGGGCCAGGCTTGAGGTGGCCGTGTTAATAATCAATTATGAGTCGGTGCTAACTGCTGCCTATTGACCGTTCATTGTGACCACGTACTGCAAAATCAGCTCTTCGGTTGGCTTATCAATCTTCGCCTTCGGAGCCATTCGTTTCACATGCTTTCCCCATTGCTCTTCGTTGTATTGCGTTGGCTCTTTCAACCCGTGACATTTGCTGCAGTTTTCCTCATATAGCGCCTTCCCTTTTTGCAGCGATACAAGCGACGCTCCGGGATACTTCTTCGCAGCGCGCGCTCCATCTTCCTCTGTCATAGTTTTAACCGCAGTTGTTTTTTTGGCAGCGCATGCGATTAGTGTAAGAATAGCTATGGATAGTAAGAACGTTTTTTTCATGTTTATTTGGTGTTATGAATCGGAAGTTCAAATGAAAAGCATGACCCTTTTCCGACAGTCGATTCGATGTTCAATTTCGATTTGTGTTTATGCAAAAACTCCTGCACGAGCACCATTCCGAATCCACGGCCTTTTTCACGATTGGTTCCACGCGTTGTAAACTGAACTCCTTTGGTGATGTTATCTATTTGTTCAGCTGTCATACCAACACCGGAATCCTGAATTGAAAACTCGATGGTGTTTTCGAGTTTTTTTGCACTTATGCTGATGATACCTCCAATGGGTGTGAACTTGATGGCATTGCCAAGCAGATTGCGAAAAACACTGTCAATCATATTTTGATCTGCGTCAATAACCAGTTTACCGGGTACTTGCAATTGCACCTTTATTCGCTTTGAACTGATGTTGTACTCGTGGTTATTCAGCAGTTGGCTAATAATGCGATCTACTTGACAAGGGGTCAGTTGAATACTCAATTCATCTTGCTGTGTGCGAGTCCACTGTAGCATGTTGTCCAGCGTTTCAAGCGTTTTTACAGCGTCAATTTTTAGATTATGAAGCAAGGTTGCCTGGTCTTCTTTGCTAAGCGGCATTTGTTCTATGACATCTACAACGCCTATTGTTTTGCCGATATCCCCTCGAATATCATGCGACATCATGGATAGCAGTTTGTCGCGCGTGCGAATACTGCCCAGCATAATTTTGTTTTGATGGGCATTTTCAGCTTCTTTTTTAAGGAGTTCCTGAAAGATGGATTCATTTAGACTGATAAGGCTGAACAGTGTGTACATGCTAAAAGTCATAGCCCCCGTAAAGTTAATCATCCAGTAAAGCGGAATATTCTGTGCCAACTGACTCAATGGCTCAATCGAGTGCTGTGGAGCGTATGTCAGATAAATGGGTAGAGATAGGAATGAGACGGCATGTATTAGCAAGATATAGAATCGC
>JAURKF010000245.1 GCA_030831885.1 Flavobacteriales bacterium | reverse complement strand
TTACATCGGGTTGAATACCATAGTACTCGGCAGCACCTTCAAACCCTACGCGGAATCCGCTAATGACTTCATCGAACAACAACAATATGCCTTCGCGTGTGCACACCTCGCGTAGGTAACGCAAGAAGTCTCCTTCCTGAAGCAGCAAGCCGTTGTTGGCCGGAATAGGCTCAATAGCCACCACGGCAATTTGACCCCGGTAATCCGAAACCGCTTTCTCCAAAGCCTCTTTATTGTTGAGCGGAAGCACGATGGTTTCTCGTGCATAAGCTTCGGGAATGCCAGCCGAACTGGATGTGCCAAGGGTTGCCAGTCCGCTTCCGGCTTGCACGAGAAGACTATCGACATGCCCGTGATAGCACCCTTCGAATTTGATAATCTTGTCGCGACCGGTAAACCCACGCGCTAAACGGATAGCGCTCATAGCAGCTTCTGTTCCGCTGCTCACAAAACGTATTTTCTCGATGTATCGGTGATTCTTTAAAATGAGTTCAGCTAACTCGTTTTCAAGTCGAGTGGGAGCCCCAAAACTGCTTCCGTTGGCAACGGTATCCTGAACGGCTTTTACTACGGCAGGATGCGCATGACCCAAAATGAGGGGCCCCCATGAACAGCAGTAATCGATGAAATCGTTGCAGTCTTCGTCCCACACATGTGATCCCTGTCCTTTTGCAAAAAAGAGAGGAGTTCCGCCCACTGATTTGAATGCACGCACCGGCGAATTGACTCCGCCCGGAAAATAAGTTTTGGCTTTTTCGAAGAGTTCTGCTGAACGTGAGGTATTCATTTTTTCGAAGGAAATTTTTTGCAAGCAGCAGGAATACCTTTGCTTTGCACGATTAAAAACGCGGCGCAAGATACTCGCGCTAGAACAAACACAGTGTCATGGATTTTCAATACGACCTTGGTTTTGCACAGTCGCTGGATAAGACTGATAAACTAGCTTCTTATCGCGAGAGGTTTCTGTTTCCTCAGCACAATGGAGTACCGGTGCTTTATTTTACAGGAAATTCACTGGGGCTGCAACCCCGTGGTGTGAGGGAAGCTTTCGTGGAAGAATGCGACGACTGGGCAACATATGGTGTAGAAGGCCATTTTCTGGCGCGAAAACCGTGGTATAGTTATCACGAACGCTTCGCTGCAGGTGCTGCAAAATTGGTGGGTGCTCATGAGTATGAAGTGGTGATGATGAACCAACTCACCGTGAATCTCAATTTGCTTCTTCTTTCATTTTATAAGCCCGAAGGAAAGCGAAGAAAAATTCTTTTCGAAGCAAAGCCATTTCCTTCCGATCAGTATGCATTTGCTTCGCAAGCCCAATTGCATGGTTTGAATCCGAAAGATGTGCTCGTGGAATTGTTGCCGCGTGAAGGCGAATTCACGTTGCGCAAGGAAGATATTCTCGATAAAATTCAATCGCTCGGTGATGAGCTTGCTGTAGTGTGCTTCGGCGGTGTCAATTATTTCACCGGGCAACTTTTTCCGATGCAGGAAATAACTGCGGCTGCTCATGCCGCGGGGGCTATGTGCGGATTTGACTTGGCACATGCGGCAGGAAATGTTCCATTGGAATTGCATTCATGGAACGTGGATTTTGCATGTTGGTGCACTTATAAATACCTTAACAGTGGCCCAGGAAGCGTTGGTGGTGTGTTCGTAAATGAACGTCACGTGCACAATCGCGACTTGTTTCGATTGGCCGGTTGGTGGGGACACAATAAAGAAACGCGGTTTGAAATGGGACCCGATTTTGATCCGATACCTACTGCGGAGTCATGGTCGATGAGCAACGCACCTGTATTCAATATGATTGCTCATGATGTTTCACTTTCTATTTTCAGCGAAGTGGGAATGCATGCATTGCGCGAAAAATCGCTGATGCTTACCGCGTATCTCGATTTTACATTGGGTGAAGTGATGCGCACTACCGGACAAAAGTTGACTCGCATTACTCCGGAAGATCCGGCGCAGCGTGGGTGTCAACTTTCGGTAATCGTGGATGGATACGACAGAGGACTTGTAGGCAAGTTATATGAACAGGGAATTGTAGTGGATTGGCGCGAGCCGAACGTAATACGTCTTGCACCGGTACCGTTGTACAATTCGTTTGAAGATGTCTTCCGTTTGGGTAAAGCGCTTGAGGCTATTTTTATGCCTCGTTGATTTGCTCCCAAATAAGGTCCTTCAGCCTATCCACATTCATTCCTGATACAGCTGAAATAAAGATGGATGGAATACCTTTCGGTAACAGTGGCTTCATCTGCGCAATCATTACCTCGTCGAGCATGTCGCATTTGGTAATGGCGAGCAATCTCTTTTTATGAAGCAATTCAGGATTGTACTTTTTGAGTTCATTCACCAGAATCTCATATTCAGCAAGAATGTCTTTGGAGTCGCACGCAATCATGAAGAGCAAGGTGGAGTTGCGTTCAATGTGTCTTAGGAAGCGATGCCCCAAACCACGACCTTCTGCAGCTCCTTCGATAATTCCCGGAATATCTGCCATCACAAATGAGCGGTCGCCGCGATATCGGACCATCCCGAGATTGGGCACGAGCGTGGTAAAAGGATAGTCGGCTATTTCGGGCTTGGCTGCACTCACCACGGAAAGCAGCGTTGACTTGCCGGCATTTGGAAAACCTACCAGACCTACATCAGCCAGTACTTTCAATTCGAGAATTTTCCACTCTTCACGACCGGGCTCACCTGGCTGAGCGTAATCGGGCGCCTGATTGGTAGATGTTTTAAAATGATCATTACCCAAACCACCTCGTCCGCCTTGTACTAAAACGAATTCTTGACCTTCTTCAGTTATTTCAAACTCAACTTTTCCCGTTTCAAAATCACGTGCTACGGTTCCGAGTGGAACCTCCAATATTTCGTCACTTCCTTGAGCACCTGTTCTTTTAGCTCCTGCTCCTGATTCTCCATCTTCTGCGATCACGTGTTTGCGATACTTCAGGTGAAGCAAGGTCCATACATCCTTGCTGCCACGAACGATGATATGACCTCCACGGCCACCATCGCCGCCATCAGGACCGCCTTTGGGCACGAATTTCTCGCGCCGAAAATGACGACTTCCTGCTCCGCCTTTACCTGAGCGACAGCAGATTTTCACATAATCGACAAAATTGGATTCAGCCATAGATTCTGTTTTTCGCTTGGATGGATCAGGCGAATGCGTCTAATTCTGCGCATAGTCGGGCAGTAATTTCCTCTACGGTTCCTACGCCTGCGATGCCTCGGTATTTCCCACAGTCCTGGTAGTAACCAGCTACAGGTGCTGTTTCGCGATTGTAAACGGCAATACGGTTGCGGACAATGACTTCATCTGCATCATCTGAACGGCCGCTGGTTGTTGCGCGGTTCAATAAACGCTTGATGAGTTCTTCTTCATCGACTTCCAATGCCAGCATACACGTGATGCTTGTACCACGGCTGCTTAGAAAAGAATCGAGTGCCTCGGCCTGCGCAGAGGTCCGGGGGAAACCATCAAAGATGAATCCTTTTGGATCGGTATGTTTAATAACCTCACTTTCGAGCATAGAGATAGTCAGGCTATCGGGAACCAGTTCCCCTTTATCCATAAAAGCTTTGGCTTGTTGTCCAAGCTCGGTAGCATTTTTTATATTGAAGCGAAAAATATCCCCTGTGCTCAGATGCACGAGATCATAGCGTTGCAGCAAGATTTCGGATTGAGTTCCCTTACCGGCGCCCGGAGGACCAAATAACACGACGTTGAGCATGCGGGTATAGTTTGTTTGGCTGCAAAAATAGTCCGAATGACGGATGCGGACGAGTCAAAATGCTCGCGGGCGCTTCATAAATAAAAAGATTGAATTGTTTTCAATCTCATTCTACCTTCGCCGCTCCAATTTTTACTATCATGAACTTCGATGTTATTGTACTGGGAAGCGGCCCCGGAGGATATGTAGCCGCCATTCGAGCCTCACAACTGGGATTGAAAACTGCAATTATAGAGCGAGAGGCGCTGGGTGGTATTTGTCTTAACTGGGGTTGTATACCCACGAAGGCATTGCTGAAGAGCGCTTCAGTCTTTGAATATATCAATCATGCAAAGGATTTCGGTATTGAAGTAGGTGCACCTAAAGCTGATTTTGGTGCTGTAGTGAAGCGAAGCCGGGGTGTTGCAGAAGGCATGAGCAAGGGTGTACAATTCCTCATGAAGAAGAATAAGATTGAGGTAATCATGGGAAACGGAAAGCTGAAGCCAGGAAAAAAAATTGCCGTAACGGCTGCTGATGGAAAAGAAACTGAATACTCGGCCAACCATATCATTGTTGCTACCGGCGGCCGCTCGCGAGAGCTTCCGGCTTTGAAGCAGGACGGAAAGAAGATTATCGGCTATCGCGAAGCGATGGTGATGCCTTCGCAGCCCAAGAGCATGGTGATTGTGGGAAGTGGCGCTATCGGATCTGAGTTTGCATACTTCTATGCGGCTATGGGAACCAAGGTTACGTTGGTTGAATTCATGCCCAACATCGTTCCTGTTGAGGATGACGATGTGTCAAAGGCTTTGGCAAAATCATTCAAGGGAATGGGTATAGATGTACTTTCAGGAACTGAGGTGACGAAAGTGGACACTGCCGGCGCGGGTTGCAAAGTGACCGTGAAGGATGGTTCAGGCGAAAAACAAATTGAATGCGATGTGGTGCTTTCCGCAGCAGGTGTTGTGGCAAACCTAGAAAACATTGGCTTGGAGGACGTGGGAATCATCACCGACAAGGGAAAAATAATCGTCGATAAATATTACAAGACCAATATCCCGGGCTACTACGCCATCGGAGATTGCACTCCGGGCCAGGCATTAGCTCACGTTGCAAGTGCCGAAGGAATAATTTGTGTAGAGCAAATAGCCGGTCATCACCCTCAACCGCTCGACTACGGTAATATTCCGGGATGCACTTATTGCACTCCTGAAATTGCCTCCGTTGGTATGACTGAGCGAGCATGCAAAGAGAAGGGTCTTGAAGTGAAAATTGGTAAGTTCCCATTTTCGGCTTCAGGAAAAGCTAGTGCTGCCGGTCACAAGGATGGATTTGTCAAATTGATTTTCGACGCCAAATACGGAGAACTACTGGGTGCTCACATGATTGGATACAATGTAACCGAGATGATTGCTGAGTGTGTAGCGCTTCGAAAGCTGGAAACAACCGGTGAAGAGCTTATCAAGACCGTTCATCCACATCCTACCATGAGCGAAGCCATCATGGAGGCAGCTGCAGCAGCTTATGGTGAGGTGATTCACCTCTAAACAAGCCTAGTTTTCAGGGTAACCATCATTAACCCAACATTGAATCTTGTTGATTTGCTCCTGGGTTAGAGACGAATTCTGTGGCATGGTCTGGTTGGTTAGCACCTCACGTTTGAATTGACCATTTTGGATGATGGAGTTGAGACCATTGTAACTCGTATAATTAGGGTGACAGCTTCCAGAACCGCATTTACTATCTAGTATAGTCCTTATGTCATTGTCATATGTTGGGTGTGAGCCATCGCATGTCGGAGTGAGTTTATCTCCGTTGTTCTCTTTTTTGCACGATGCGATGAGAGCTATGCTTACAGCTGGAATGATTGTTTTTTGTCATGCATTAAAATGAAAAAACCCACTAATGTGGGTTTTTAAGTTTGTTATCAGGATTAATTCTCTGCGACCTCTTTTTTCTTGCGGCCACGTTTGGGTTGCTCCTGATCTACCCATTTGTCGTTTTTGTGTTCTCCCATTACTACAACTTCCTTTTCAGGGAAAACTCCATATCGCTGGGCAATAAGCATCATACCTTCACGTGTGGGGCTGTACATCATCACAGGGCTAGCCATGCCTTTGTTCTTTACACCCACATAAAACCCATTCTTTAAACGAGCGGGTTTGGTTGCCGGTCTGCCGGCTGACTTTTTTCCGTTCATGGGGCGCAAGATACACCCGAATGGTGCTAACGGATTCTTAAAAAATCAATAAAATATGAATCCATAAGAATTTGATTCCTATAAATTGATTGTGAGTAGTTTAAGTCTTGCCTCCGGTTTAAACTGTTTCGGGTTCCATACATGTGATTTTCACCTTTTCCAAAGCGAAATCAACCTCTTGCCTGGTGTTTAAACGACTGAAAGAGAAGCGAATACTCGCGCACCCGGGCTTTAATGCTCCAATGGCATCCAGCACATGTGACCCTTTGGCTGCCCCACTGCTGCAGGCACTACCTCCACTGCAGGCGACCCCTTCCAAATCGAGCAGGAAGAGAAACATATCGGCATTTTTTGTAGGTGGGAATGTCACATTCAATACGGTATATAGACTATCGATACTGCGAGATTCACCATTGAAGGTTACTCCGGGAATGGCATTTTCCAATTCGGTAGCCATGAACTGTTTCAATTCTGATACATGCTTTTGATGCTCGTCAAGGTTGGTATAACTAAGTTCGAGTGCTTTAGCTAAGCCTACTATACCGCTTAAATTTTCAGTTCCTCCCCGAATGCCTCTTTCCTGACCACCACCGGTTATGTCGGGATTAATTTTAATTTTCTTGTTTATGTAAATGAAGCCCACGCCCTTCGGACCATGAAATTTATGGGCGGAAGCATTCAAAAAATGAATGGATAATTTATTCAAATCAAACGCATAGTGCCCCATGGTTTGAACCGTATCGCTGTGCAAAATCGCCCCGAATTTTTCACATAACGAACTGACATCCTCTAAAGGAAGCAGGTTGGCAATTTCATTGTTACCATGCATGAGCGTAACAAACGATTTTTCGTTTAATGAGAGAAGCTCTTCGAGGTGATTAAGGTCTACGCGGCCTTTCGAATCAAGACGAACAAGGCTCAGCTTCACAGCGTGTTGCTTCGACATGAGCTCGGCCGTTTTGATTACGGCACTGTGTTCAATAGCGGATGTGATGATGTGTTTGCACCCCAGGTCATGGATTGCGGAATGCATAGCAAGATTATCGGTAAAATTGCTATAAGTAAAGGGGTCATAGTTTTGCCTGTGTTTCGTAGCAATCCTCACAAATTGCGCGAGACTCTCCCGTGAACCAGTTCTCCGCGTATGCGTTGCAATCG
>JAURKF010000244.1 GCA_030831885.1 Flavobacteriales bacterium | reverse complement strand
TTACCGAGAAAATGACATTCACCTGCGGATTATGTTGCCGAAGTAAGTGCAGCACATCGGTCCATTCAGCTTCGATGGACGATGCTTCTGCTAACTCTTTGGTGAATCCCTGCTGAGGAATTTTATGACAGTTGGCCACCCACTCGCGTGTTGCATTCCAACGATATCCCCAGGCCGATCCCCAGGTAATGATGAGTGTATCAGCCTTCAGCAACGCATCGCGCGTTTTGGTGAGCTTTCGATTTGCTTCTTGGGTAAGCAGCTCAGCACTTGCTTCGCTGCATGAGCCATGATGATCAAAACTGTGGAATAATCCGTTGTGTTGAATCCATTCGGAACTTGCATAATGCTGTTTATTCAATGCTCTCCGAATAATGCGAGCCAACACAGACGGATGAAAAATAATTCCGTTCGGATTCAGCACCATGGGAAAACGCTGCTGTTTAAACCACTCACCTACTTCTTGCGCAAAGCAGGAACCCATGAGCGCCAACTCGTCATTTACATGAATACTATGGCTGCTTTTGAGAATCGGTATTTCCGTCGTGAACTTCATGCTATAGGTTTTATCAAATCGGACAGATTAATATTACCGCATTTGAAATGTCCTTTCGGACATGCAGCGCGCCCATGGATTCCGCAGGGACGACAATCGAGATGCTCGCGGGTTTGCACAACCTTCGAACGATGCGACAAGGGACCAAATCCGAACTCAGGAATGGTGCTACAAAAAACTGCAGTTACAGGAGCATCGACAGCCGAGCACAAATGCAGAGGCGCGCTGTCGTTGGTATAATTCATTTGTGCATAGCTCATCAGTGCGGTGGATTGTAGCAGCGTCAATTTTCCCGCAAGCACTTCCACGTGTGCATGATCGGCGGCCAGTGCAGCGCAGAGTTCTTTATCGGACGGTCCACCCATCAAATAGATTTTACACTTAATAGTAGATATGAGTTTCTGCCAAACTTCTGAAGGTGTTTGCTTAGTAATCCAAACCGACGAAGGGCTGATGGTGATGAATGGCTCTTTGACATAATGTGCAACAGCAGCTTCATCCTTCGATGAGGGATAGAGCTTAGGCAACGTGAATTCCTTAGGTGCCCAGGGCTTGGTCAATTCGATGCATCGCTGCACTTCATGCGCGTAGTTGGTATCACCGGCATTCCCTATTCGATGCTTTACTCGAAACGTAAACAATCGTGAAAGGAAATTTTCATCGAAGCCTGCTGTTTGCTTTGCCCTTGATAGTATAGTTAATACAGCTGAAGCTGTATGGCGCTGAAGGTTGATGACGGCATCATATCGTTCGTTTCGAATAGCTCCTGCGAGTCGAAACAAATTCGTGTATTTGCGTTGCCTCTTGTTCCAGCTATGCACGCGTTGAACAAACGGATGCATATCGAAAAGCGACTCATTTCCCGCTCGCACCAATACATCCAAACGAACCTCGGGCAGGTGTTTATGCAGATGCTCGAGGACGGCGGTCGAAAGGATCACATCGCCGATAAAAGCCGTTTGTATGACGAGAATTTTCTTCAGAAAATTGAATTAAGCAGAAACATTGAAATCGCGCAGTGCATCGTTGAGTGATGTTTTTAAATCGGTGCTCGCCTTTCGCTTGCCAATAATAAGTGCGCATGGAACACCAAATTCTCCCGCAGGAAAAGTTTTATTGATTACACCCGGAATTACAACCGAACGTTCGGGAATCTCGCCTGAGAATGATACCGGTTCGGGGCCACTCACATCGATGATTCTCGTAGTTTTCGTGAGCACCACATTGGCACCGAGCACGGCCTCTTTGCCTACACGAACTCCTTCCACTACAATAGCACGTGAACCAATGAAAGCGCCATCCTCAATGATTACCGGTGAAGCTTGTAAGGGTTCCAGCACCCCACCAATGCCGACCCCGCCGCTGAGATGAACATTCTTTCCTATCTGCGCGCAACTTCCGACTGTCGCCCAGGTATCGACCATCGTTCCTGAATCGACATAAGCGCCAATATTCACATAGCTGGGCATCATAATAACGCCTGCAGCCAGATAAGCGCCATAACGCGCCACTGCATGTGGCACAACCCGAACGCCCAGTTCAGCATAATTGCGCTTCAATTCCATTTTATCGTGAAACTCCATGGGGCCGGCCTCCATCGTTTTCATTTGCTGAATGGGAAAGTACATGACGACCGCTTTTTTTACCCATTCGTGCACAGTCCACTCACCATTTCCCGATGGTGATGCCACACGCAACTTACCCTTGTCGAGTTGCTCGATAACCTCACGAACTGCCTCCTTCGCTTCCTTCCCTTGTAATGCATCCCTGTTTTCCCAGGCAAATTCTATGATGGATTGTAAATCGTTCATGCTTCAAATATTTGGTCAAAAATAGTTGGTGCATATTCACGTCCTGAAATATTCGTCATGAGCAAAGTATTGGGTATCGATTTCGGGACTGTTCGCATAGGATTGGCTTTAACCGATTCGGCGCGCATAATTGCTTCGCCCTTGGGTACCATAGAAAACAAAGGTTCACTGGACTATCTAAAAAAACTCATCGCCAAAGAAAAAATCAGTGAAGTAGTGGTTGGCGAAGCGAAACGACTCAACGGCGAATCTTCCGAGATTACGTTGTTGCAGGAAGAGTTTGTAAAGAAATTGACCGCCACTATACCGGGAATCACAATCTATCGTGTGAATGAAATGTATACGAGTAAAATGGCAGCACAATCCATGATAACCTCCGGTATAAAACAATCCGTTCGACGCGATAAGGGAACGCTGGATAAAATGAGTGCAGCCATCCTCCTGCAATCGTG
>JAURKF010000243.1 GCA_030831885.1 Flavobacteriales bacterium | reverse complement strand
ACACCCAAAGCGTGCGGGGGAAGCAATTATGCGACTATTGGAACTCACGGAGCATTCCGGGACCGTGGTGCGATGGGCATCCGCTAAAGCTTTGGCTGCTATACATAAAGCAGATTCAACTGCTGCTTGGAAGTTGGAGCCGGCGTTGAGCTCAATTGCCGCTCGTGAAGAAAAGGAAAGTATTCGAAAGATTTATCACAAGGCGATTAATCAACTTCAAACAAGCAAGAAAAGGCGGAAGTAGATGTTGTGGTTTTATGTAACCTTTGTAACAGGACAAGTGGATCAGAACTTGAATATTTGCCCGCGTTTAAATAAAAATGATAATGGACTATCAAACGAATAACAAATAAGATGAATAAAGCAATTACCATAATAGATGTTCGCACTCCTTCCGAGTTTATGGGCGGACATGTGCAAGGCAGTATCAACATTCCCCTTCAGGAAATTCCACAGCGTGTTGCAGAGATAAGCGCAATGCAACAACCAATTGTGTTGTGTTGCGCTAGTGGCAATCGCAGCGGACAAGCGACACAGTTTCTACGTCAGCACGGAATCGATTGCAGCAATGGCGGTAGTTGGTTGGATGTAAATAGTACAATTTAATTCCGACACCGTAATGATTCAATTGATTAAACGATTGTTGGGCCTCGGTCCAAATGTGGACATGAAAGAACTCGTGGCTAACGGCGCTCAAATAATTGATGTGCGCACTCCGGGCGAGTTTAATGGTGGGCATTTGAAAGGCTCCGTCAACATACCCTTGCAGAATTTGTCGAATCAATTAAGTCGCATATCCAAGGATAAACCGATTATTACTTGCTGTGCCAGCGGAATGCGCAGCGCATCTGCGAAATCTATTCTGGAATCCAACGGTTATTTGGAGGTGTACAATGGAGGAGGATGGTTGAGCCTTCAAGGTAAACTGTGAGTACGGTCCCTCATTGCGTACTTTTGCAATCGTTATGAGTTACACAGTCGTCATTGTAGGTAGACCCAATGTGGGCAAATCAACCCTTTATAATCGCCTTACGGGCACTGACGACGCTATCGTTGATCCTACAGCCGGTGTTACTCGCGATCGTAAATATGGCATCGGCGAATGGGGGCTTAAATCTTTTGTCGTTATCGATACGGGTGGTTTGGCAGAAGAAGATGAGGCCGGTTTCGAGCAGGAAATTAATTCACAGGTTGCGCTGGCTATTGAAGAGGCTGATATGGTTTTGTTTCTTGTGGATGGTAAGGAGGGTGTTACAGATGGCGATCGGATGATTGCTCAGAAACTACGAAAGTCCAAACGAGAAATAGTATTGCTGTGCAACAAAGTTGATACTTCCGATAAGGAAATGTGGATCAATGAATTCTGGGAACTTGGTTTGGGCGATCACATCTGGCCAATTAGTGCCAATAATGGCTACGGCACAGGGGACCTCATGGAGTTTATCGCCGCAAAGATTCCAGGGGAAGATGAAGCGACCGAATCTGAATTACCCAAGGTTGCTATTGTAGGCAAACCCAACGTGGGAAAGAGTTCTCTTATTAATGCACTCACAGGCAAGGAACGCGCTATTGTTAGTGATGTAGCAGGCACTACGCGGGATGCAATCAACACAGAATATAAAGCGTTTGGTCAGGAGCTAATACTCATCGATACGGCAGGGTTGAGAAAACGCAAGCTCATCGATAACGATATCGAATTTTATAGTTCTATTCGGACCATCAAGGCAATTCGCCAAAGTGATGTGTGCCTCCTGCTCATTGATGCAACCGAAGGATTGAGTCGTCAGGATCTTTCCATTTTTAAGGAAATTACAGAGGCAAACAAAGGAGTTGTTATTCTGGTCAACAAATGGGATTTGGTGGAAAAGGATCACAAGAGTGTCGATGTGTTTTCTAAGGAGCTACGTGAAAAGCTCGCGCCAATGTCCGACGTCCCCATTTTCTTCACGTCAACGGTAACAAAACAGCGCATTCTTAAAGCTCTTGAGAAGGCTATGGAGGTCGCAAAGAATCGCAAGGTTAAGATTCCTACCGCCAAGTTGAATGAAGTTATGCTACCCATTATCGAAAATTATCCGCCACCTATTTACAAGGGCAAGGATATTAAGATAAAATATGTAACGCAGTTACCAACTAAGTCGCCGGCCATTGCTTTCTTCTGCAATACACCTCAATATATAAAAGATCCGTATATGCGTTTTTTGGAAAACAAACTGCGTGAGCATTTTCATTTCGAGGGCATTCCCGTGAGGCTTTATTTCCGGAAAAAGTAGTTTGTTTAAGCAGTTCAATTGTTTTTGTTTCTTACATTTGTTGGAACTGAAACACTTGCTGCTATGAAAAAAACTCTGATGCTCCTCACGGTGCTTTCATTTTCTATGGTCGGTCGCACTCAAAATGACTCTTCCTATTTTGAATTGGGTATGAATGCTATTGGATTGACCAATTTTCTGGGTATAGCCGACGATGCGGCCAATCAGGATAAATGGAATCCATACATTCTTACGGCCAACTATGGAAGAAACAAATTGGCGCTGCGCTGTGGAATGGGCTATACCTATTCGTTTCGTGTTGAAGAACCATCGGATGCCAATGGACAATCGACATTCGATACAACGTCGAAGACGCTGGATTTTCGAATCGGAATGGGGAGAGAGTTTCGACTTTCTTCCAAGTGGACATTTCGCCTTGGTATGGACTATTTCGCAGCAAACCGATTTGGCTCGTATGAAGCAAAATTCAAGGATCATAATGGTGAGCTAATTGAGAATGTTCGCGAAATCACCTACAAGGAAAAAGGAGTTGCTCCTTTTATGTTTGTTCAGTACAACATGACTTCACGTGTGAGTTTTGGAACTGAGCTGCTGTATCGGATTTCATCATATACCATATTCGATAAGGATTTAAGCAGCGGGAATTCTATGCAGATTAATAAAGACTACAGCGGGGCAAAAAGGCAGTTGATGGCGCCCTCTGCTTTGTTTATTCAGGTTCGTTTCTAAAATTGGATGCATGAGAAAGTCAAGTTTTATTATTTACGCAAGTATCGCTGTAACCTTGGCCATGTTCGTGGGGTGTATGCCTGAGGTTCCCGAGCCTAAAGAACGTGTGCCGGTTTTACCGGCGGTTACCTATGATTACGCAACATTATCTGCGCAACCAATTGATAATTTTCGCCCATTTGGCGACTCGATCATCAACAATGAAGTAGCAACCCTGGGGCGTGTGTTGTTCTATGATCAACGTCTATCACTGAATTATAGAACATCTTGTGGCAGCTGCCACAGACAGCGATTTGCTTTTGCAGAAAATCGTGCTTTCAGCGCCGGTTTTGAGAATGAATTGACCGGACGCAATACCCAACATCTGGTAAATGCGGGGCTGCAAGGTGGTTTGTTTTGGGATTTGCGGGAGCGTGTGCTCGATCATATGGTTCTCCAGCCTATTGCCAATCACTTGGAAATGGGGCTTTCGGACACGCTTGAAATGGAAGATCGCATTCGAACTACATCGTATTATGCGCCGCTCTTTCGATCTGCCTTTGGTAGTGAAGAAGTAACAACCTATAAAATCGGCTTGGCACTGGCACAATTCGTAAAAGCGCTTGTATCGGTAAACTCTAAATACGATCAGGGATATAAGGCGGTTGAGAACATAACTGCTGATCCTCGGTTAGCGCCGTACCCGAATTTTACACCGCTTGAAAACCTGGGTAAAGAAGTTTTCTTTCAAAAATTTTTCTGCTCGCAATGCCATGGTGGCCCCAATTTCAACGGCTTCAATCCTGAAATAATTATGGAGGCCAATATCGGTCTAGATCTTAATTCGAATGATCCCGGTGTATCCGGCACCGACCTGATGACGGGAAATTCAAACAATGGGAAATTTAAGGTTCCCTCGCTTCGCAATGTCGCTATGACGGCGCCCTATATGCACGATGGAAGATTTCAAACATTGGAGGAAGTCATCTGGTTTTATAATTCAGGTATACAAGCGCACCCACAACTAGCTCCTGAGTTGCGACAACAATCGATTGTGGGTAATGGACTTGGTCCTGTAATCGATAGTGACCATACCATCACGGATGGTCGCATTATTCCCATTCGCATGCATATGACAGGTGAAGAGCGCGAAGGTATCGTCGCGTTTTTAAAGACGTTGACAGACTATACACTTGTGAATGACCCGAAGTTCAGCGATCCATTCCAAACAGTAGAAGATTAAGACTTATCTCCTTCGCAGACTGGACCGGAGCCTGATTAACGAATAGTTCTAATTATCATTTAATTTGTCGGATTTATTCGAGGAATCAATAGCTTATTGAAGCCACTAGAGCGCCTAATTTTGTGGAGTTATGATTCGTCGCCTTCTGCCGATTCTTGCATTCCTGATTTTGACTACCTCGGTCGTGGCCCAATCGGTCGTGGGAGGCAGAATTATACTAGAAGGAGGCGAACCGGCATGCTATGCTACTGTGGCCATAACAAATTTGGAAGATGGTAAACTAAAGGGCGTGAATGCCGATGGAAACGGAGCGTTTAACATTTCCTTACCGGTCGGCAAATATTCCTTGAAGGCTCACTTAATTGGATTTAGCGGTGCCGATACAACCATCGAAGTGCTGTCAGGCAAGCGAACAACCATTTACTTAATCCTTAAACAAAACCCATCCGAATTGGGCGAAGTACAAGTTTTTGCCGACCGCCGTGGTATTGCCCGCGGGGTCGTGGCCAAAGCAATTGACGCCAGGTTAGCTCATTTCGAAGGAAGAGGGAATTCAAAAACATATCAGGCTTATACGCGCACCTCAGTGCAGTGTTTGCAACCGGATACTGCTAAAGCGGAAGAAGACTCTACCAAGACAAAGATCAAAAAAAGAGATTTGCCGCTAATTCGGACGCAATATCATCTTAGTGAGCACAGGTCGCAATCTCATTGGAAACCACCAATGCTCTACACAGAGCTGGTGATTGGAGTGAAGGATTACACCAAGAGTAAACCTTACTCCAGCTCGGCAGGTGCTTCTGTTTCGATGTCGTATGGCGAATCAGAAATAATTCCTGAGCAATGGATCTATGATGATAACTACGTGTTGAAGTCACTTCAGGGCTTTCATGAATTCAGTATCTATCAGCGTTTGATGCACATCCCTTCGCTGTGCGAAAAAAAAATTCTATCTCCAGTTGGTGAGGGGGCGATGCTTAGTTATCAATACGACCTTGATTCCGTTCGCGATAGCAGTGATGTGAAATATTATGTGGTTAAGTTCAATGGAATATTCCCCGGAGAGCCTTTGCTGAATGGCATTATGATCATTCGTTCCTCTGATTGGGCTGTAACTGATATCACGTATGGAATGCCCAAAGGCGAAATGAACTTTTATAGCGACCTACAAGTGAAGCTGCACTATGATATTGATTCTGCAGGATGGGCTCATTATGAAAATGTAAATGTCCAGTATGTAATCGAAGATGGGCGCAGCACGTATCACGGCGTCATTGCGCGAACCGTTTCTGATTGGATGGATGACAAAGTGGATTATACATATTCTGAGGAAATCAGGAAATATGATGAATTGGCATTCGATCGTGATTCGATTTTCTGGGATCAGCTCAGGGTAAAGCCGTTCGATAAAATTGAACAGGCTTATATAAGAGCATGCGACAGCTTGCAACAGGTATATGCCAGCGATGAATATTATGCTGAGGCAGATTCTGCATACAATGCGTTGCGGTGGATGGATTTTCTGCTTTATGGTATGGGGTATCGCAATCGGGCCAAAGACTGGTCTGTTTTCATCAATCCACTCATCATGCAGGTCAATTTTTTTGGCATAGGTGGCTATCGCCATCGATTAGGCGGCACGTTGAAAAAGGAATTCGATAATGCCTACACGCTCGAGGTTGAGGGGGAGGCAGATTATGGTTTTCGAAACAGTGATCTGCGCGGAAGAGGAGGGCTCGGATTAACCTATGTGCCAATGAAGTTTATTCGCACGTTTGTTCGCTTCGGTGATTACTATGATATGGTGAACAACTATGCGTCGCTTGGTTCACTGCTGAGTCGAAGTAATTATGTGCGCACACAAACCTGGAGTGTAGCTCAGCGTATGGAAGTTTTTAATGGCTTATTTGCCGAATTGACCTTTGAATTTTCAGACCAAAAACCCATTGTTAATTTGCTTTCAGATCGCTGGTCGCAGCAGCTTTTCGGTGATTTAAACAAACCGCTCGAATTTGAGCGGTACATAAAATCTGAATTCAAGCTGGAGTTGAAATACCGCCATAAGCAACGCTACATTATCAAGAAGGGGCGTAAGATTTTGCTGGGGTCGGTTTATCCGGAATTGAAAATGGTATATCGCAAAGGAGTTCCCGGGTTGCTCAATAGCGAAGTTGACTTCGATTATCTTGAAATGGGATTGAAGCAGGCGAAAACCGTGGGTCGTTTGGGTGATATGGATTGGTCTGTGCTTGCAGGTTCATTTGTGAATAAGCGAAATCTGCGCTTGCTTGAACATCGGTACTTCCGAGGTTCGGATGTTTTCTTTTTTTCTGATCCGTTGAATTCATTTCAGCTGCTGGGGCCTACATTATCAACACCTAATGCGTTCTTGCGGGCTAATTATTTTCATCATTTCAATGGGATTTTGCTTAATAAAATCCCCATTCTTCACCGTCTGAAGATTACCGAGGCGGCCGGTGCGGCTATGCTTTCCATCCCGGCCGAAAATTTTTATCATACTGAATTTTACATCGGACTTGAACGTGTAGTGCGCATACGAAAAGAACTTTTCCGTTTTGGAATCTATGGTGCAACGGCCGATAGCAATTGGGAAAAGGCTAAGTTCGATTTTAAAGTGGGCGTGAATTTTTATAATTCATTCACGAAGAAATGGCAGTATTAAAAGGGATGAGCTGCAAGGGATAAGGTTTATTTTAACTCGAAGTCGCGAAAGTCGAATCCTGGTGAGACCTGGCAGCCCACTAGGCAAAACTCGCTTCCTTGTGCGGGACGCGCGCCAAACCATCGGCCGGCTGTGACGGTGTGTTGAAGTTTGCATCCTTCGTGTAGGTCTTTACCGAGTCTTGTAATAATCTCATTTCCATTTTCATCAAGCTCGATAATTTCCAATACGCCACCATCATGATGGTACCACAACTCATCGCTCTTGATGCGATGCAATGCCGATGCTTCACCTTCTTCAAGTAAAAAGAAAATGGATGTGCAGAGGTTGCGAGGACCGGCGAACCCTTCAAATTCCAATATTAAAGGACTTCTGTACACCTCGGCATAATGTCCTCCTTCCGGATGAGGAAGAAGGTTTAACTGCTCTTTATAGTAGCTGGCGCTTTTCATTAAACGGATGGATTAGTTTCATCGGATTGGGCGAGTTCCTGTAATATGGCATTCACATCGCTTTCCGTTTCGCGAAGTGTTTTCTTGCATAGTTGAATTAGTTCAGCTGCTCGCTTCACTTTTTGCGAAAGCACATCAACGGTAGCCTCTCCTTTTTCAATCTCAGCTACTATTTCCTGAAGTTCCTTAAATGCTTCTGTATAAGTCATAGGTATTGTTTTTAATCGTTTTTTATGTTTGTTACTTCACTTTCAAAACTTCCGTTCAACAAAGTTGTTACTACTCGGTCTCCCAATGTCAACTGTGAAGAGTCCTGCAGAGGCTTACCATTAACAGTACTCATGCTGTATCCTCTTTTCAACATGTTTTTTGGGTCGGAAATCGATAGGATGCGTTCCAGGTTTTCGAGTGTTTGTAGGGCTTTCGAAAAATCATGGGCAGAAAGCATTAAAAGTTGCTTACTTACAAGCCTTACGCGCTCGTTTGAAGTGAGTAAATGATGATGTGAACCGGTTGATATGCGATTTGTAAGTGTTTGCAATGCGTGATTTTCTTTCTCTTTAATCCTTCTGTTGCTTGCATTTAAATTATCGTTGGCGCGTCGCAATCGTTCCAATTCGAAGTTCAATAAACTGTTTGTGGCTTGCTGAATGATACGGCTATTCATCCTGAGCTCACGCGAATGAATGATAAGTGTTTCGTTCACCCGACCGGTTAAGGTGTGCGTCGCTAGCGCTATGGTGCGCTCGAAATGTTCAAATTGATCGATGATGTGTTGAGCGACCTTGGTGGGAGTGATGCCATTGTAGTATGAAACCATCTCACAAACTGTTTCGTTCGTGGAATGCCCGATGCCCGTATACACAGGTATGGGGAATGATGCAATTGTATGAGCCAGTTCGAAATGATTAAAGCAGCTCAACCCGACATCGCCACCGCCGCCGCGAATGATAGCCACTGCATCGAAATGATGTGCTACTTGCTTAACTCTATGCAATGCTTTAGATAGTGATTCCACTGCATTATCGCCTTGCAAAAGTGCAGAGAAGAGCATTCGAAAAATCGTAAAACGCGATTGCTGTGCAGCGAGAATTTCCTGAAAATCGGCGAAGCCTTTACTGCTTTCTACCGATATTACAGCAATCCGCTTTGGTAGAAGCGCATGAGCACGTATTTTGTTTAGGTTGAAAATGCCTTCATGCTTCAAGCGATCGATAGCAGCTTTTTTTTCCGCCTCTAAATCACCCAGTGTATAATTGATATCTATATCGTGAATGCGAAGCGACAATCCATGCTGAGGAGTGTAACTAACGGTTACTTCGCATAGTAATTTAATTCCGTCTTTAAGTGGCTCTTTTATTTGCGCCAGAAAGGAGCGATTAATTCTCTCGTAATCGCTTTTCCAAAGTATCGATTTGAATTCCACAACCGTCTTCCCATTTTCTTTTTGGAACAGTTCGGGATAGCAATGTCCGGATTGACTATAATGATTGAGCTTGTTCATCTCCGCCTTTACCCAGTATTTCTGTGTATAGTGAGAAGAGAACATACGCTGTATGCTTTCGGCAAGATCGAGCAGTGTATATGTCTTCTTGCCGGCGATGATTTCTTGCATGTTTCAAAGGTGCAGCGGCGTTCTGTATGGTTTGTGAATGTTGAAAAAAAAGGTGGCATGTGAATATACCTTTGTGCCATGAATTACGCTCGCTTTGCATGCATATCGCTCGCTGCAGCTGTGCTTCTCGGATCGGTAGGTGCCCACGCCATGAAGCCCCACGTATCTGCAGTGGCATTGAATTCCTGGGATACTGCCGTGAAGTATCAATTCTATCAAAGCCTTGGATTATTAATAATCGCACTGGCAGGGGCATTTCATCCCATGCGATATGCATTGCATGTGTGGTCGATGCGCATGCTCGCGTTGGGAATCCTTTTTTTCTCTGGTTCGCTTTATTTGCGCTCAAGTTCTCCGCTTACGGGAATCGATTTCGCTTGGCTCGGACCAATTGCTCCAACGGGAGGAATACTCTTCGTTGCAGGTTGGGTGCTAGCAGCCTTTTCGATTGCGCCTAAAGACAAGCTCCGTGATTAGTGCTGAAAGCTGAGCATCTTTTCCAGTTCAGACGTTAGAACGGGTAGGTGTCTTCGTTCAATCATAAAACTGTTCAGCTCTGCAAATTCACTGAAAACATAGTGCTTTAGCGCAGCTTCTCGCAAATAGCCTTTACCGCTGCTTCCACCGGTACCTGCTCGAGTGCCAATCATACGATGCACCATGTTCACATGCCGCCAGCGCCATGTGGCTAGTAATTCGTCTATTTCTAGGCACAGATTGATGATGCGATACGGATTTTGGAGCACAGGGTAATCGCGGTAAAGCAAAATGAAAAGAGCAGCTCTCCTTGCGCGGTCACTCAAGGTTCCTTCCTTAGTTTCTGATGACATGAAGAGCTCATCGGAGCGCTGTAAATTCAGTTTTTCGCCTTCACCAAGCGAGTCGTTGTAAGTAGCTCGGTAGTGTTTCCAAAAAGTGGTATCGTTGCCTTTTTCCCAAACATTCGCGCTTTCAAGGAAGGGCATGCGATCGAGCCATGCATTGAGCAGTTCAAGCAGCGTTAACTCGGATGATAATTGTTGAATGGCAGCTTTGTCCTCCGGACGCAGCTGACTTGTGTAATATTCCTGACCGTGACGTTGTGGCATTTTTAAGCCAAGCTTACCTTCAAGAATTTTGAACTGCATGCTTTGGAAGCCGCTTGCGGGGCGCAGCAGATCGCGGAAGTCCAGGAAATCGAGCGGTGTCATCGTTTCCAGGATGTCCACTTTATGAATGAGCACTCGCATAATCTCAACCACACGGGTAAGCCTGCGAACAACCGTTTGCAACTCGTGTGAATTATCATTGATGCTGGGTTGCGACATTATGTTGTGTACTGATTGTACTTCAAATAGAATCTGTTTGAACCACAGTTCATACGATTGATGAATGATGATGAAAAGCATTTCATCGTGAGCATGGCGATTCACCTTGTCGCTTTCCAGCTCTTGTGCACCTAATATTTTATCGAGTTGTAAGTAGTCGCTGTAGTACATGATATGGCATGATTGGATGGCGCGCAAGATAAGCAGGATAGCTCCGTTGTTTATAGCTTGCTGAATTACATTCGCGTGGATGAGCAATGATTGTCGAATCGTATTTTTTGATGGTGAATGCGGTTTCTGTAATCGAACGGTTCGCAGGCTTTTAGCTATCGATAAAAATCGTAAGCTGAAGTTTGCACCTCTTCAGGGAGCAACGGCTTCGAGGCTGCTACCGCTGGATTTAATTCAAGATCCCTCCACCTTGGTTTACTATCGAAATGACCGAAAGTATCTTCGCTCCGAAGCCGCGGCTCGTTTGCTGGCTGATTCAGTGTGGTATGGAAAGTTGGCATTTTTAATCATGCTGATACCTCGATTCCTGCGCGATGGAGTCTATAACTGGGTTGCAAAGAACCGTCATCACCTTGCGAATCATTCAGAACAATGTTTAGTTCCCGATGAGTCCGACAGGGAGCGTTTTCTTAAATGATGAAAATAGAAAACCCGCCAATCACGCGGATTGACGGGTAATCTAATTCGACCAATAAATTGGTCTCCACCCTTGCTTTTATTGAACAATCAGTTTCTTTTCTATGCGCTGTGAGGTTGTGCGAATGGATACTACATAAAATCCGTTGCTTAACTTGTTTTCAAAGTTGATGATATGCTGTCCGGTTGCTTGTGAAATTTGCTCGCTGACAATCAGCTTACCACTGGCATCATGAATTGCAATGGAAAGCATTTCGCGAGCATTTGAATCGTTGTTCCAAGCAATATTGATGCTGTTTCCCTCGGTTGGGTTCGGATACATCGCGAATTCAAATACCTCTGCTGATTCAACCGCTACTGCCAGTGAGACTTCTTGTGCACCGGTTGTTACAGAGCAGAAGTTACCAAATCCACTCCAGTTGCCATTTACGTGAGCTTTGATGCCGATAATGTAGGTTGTGTTGTAGTCAACACCTGGAATATTGTTCAATGAGATAGAGGTTACGCTGCTGAACTTGTCGAAAAGGATGATTCCTTCCGGGGTGGACACACGAAACATGTATTGATCTGCGCCTTCAACCGGCTCACATTCCACAGTTGCGTTTAGTTCAAGGTTGTTTGCATCACAAAATTCAACAGTAAGAGAGGTGGTTGGGATGGTTGCCTGGCAGTTGTATAGAATTTCTGCTGCTGCGTTGATAGAGCATCCATTAGCATCCGTAACTGAAACTTGATAAGTGCCAGCAGCTGCCTCCACGAGATCCAATGCGTTGCTTCCGTCATTCCAAAGAATGGTGTATGAAGGAATGCCACCACCGATATTGATTTCAGCGCTTCCATCATTGCCCATGCAAGTTTCAGAAGCTGTAACGATAACGTTGATGGTTAGCATAGTAGGTTCTTCAATGAGGGTTTCTGCATGTGCGCTGCAGCCATCCGCATCGACAATGCTGAGGGTAAGAGCACCGGCAGCCAAATCTTCCACCAACTCTTCGCTGCTTCCGTTGCTCCACTGAAGCTGGTATGGGGCGTTACCACCTTGAACGATGGCCAGAGCTGAACCATTGTTCAAACCAAAACAAGTAGCATCGTTGGCATCAATAGCTGCAGTAACTGAATTTACAACCACACAATTTTCACATACGATGGTGTTGCTGCCGAATTCGTTTTCTACAGTAAGAGTAACATCGAACGAGCCGGCTACTGCATAGTGTATATTCTGCGGGTTTTCTTCGTTTGAAGTTGCTGGGAAAGCACCCTCAAAAGTCCAGCTGAACGAGGTTGGTGCAGAAGCGCTGGTATTGGTGAGGTGAATTGACGCGTTTGCGCAAACGGTGTTGTCTTCAATCACGAAAGCTGCAACAGGAGCATTGCCTTCAAGCTCAACTGCTGCGATGCAGAAGTCGTTGATTGAAACTTCACCCCAATTTCCCGCACCTTGCGCGAGTGTTGAGCCATCCGAACCTTTCAGGGTGAAACGACCATTCGTGAAAGATTGTCCATCGCCGAATAAGTCGTT
>JAURKF010000027.1 GCA_030831885.1 Flavobacteriales bacterium | reverse complement strand
TTCATGATTATGATGCCCATGGGCGACATTCTCAAGAAGGAACTATCCATTGATCCGCAGCACTATGGTTTATTGGTTTCTAGTTATGGTATCGCCGCTTTTATAACTGCTTTTGCCGGTGTATTCTATCTTGATAACCTCGATCGCAGAAAGGCATTACTCTACGCATACTTCGGATTCATGATCGGGACCTTGTCAAGTGCGGTGCTTCCCAACACAGATAATGATGCAGTGAATTACGTGCTGTTCATTTTTACCCGCGTAATCACAGGACTTACCGGCGGATTGCTTGGTGGATTGGTAATGTCAATTGTTGGCGACGCTATTCCCATCGAGCGAAGGGGAAGAGCGATGGGGATAATTACGATTTCATTTTCACTTGCAGCAATTCTCGGGATGCCCATCGCACTTACGCTGGTTGATTTTTTTGATAATAACTGGCATGTGCCTTTTTATGGTGTAACCATTCTTGCTATTCCTATTTGGTTGATGGCCTGGAAGAAAATTCCACCAATGCGAAATCATTTAAAAAACAGTGAGGTTTACAATCGAACTGCTGCTATTCGCATAGCCTTCAGCAACCGAGAACAACGGAACGCATTACTATTTACCTTTCTGCTTGTGCTGGGGCAATTCACAGTCATTTCGTTCATGACGCCTTACTACATCAACAACGTTGGATTGTTGCAAAGCGACATCAAATGGATATACTTGGCAGGCGGCGCTGCCACTGTGTTAAGTGGGTTTTTCATTGGAAGAATGGTTGATGTTTTGGGGCGCTTTCGTGTGTTCTCAATTGCTGCAACCCTCAGTATTATACCTGTGCTCGTTATTACGCATTTGCCTGTTGTTCCTCTCTATGTGGTACTCGTTATAGCCAGTTTTTTCTTTGTGTTGATTTCAGGTCGAATGATACCTGCGAATACCATAGCCACAGCGGTTGTAAGTCCTTCTCAACGTGCCGGTTTCATGAGTCTGAATTCGGCAATGATGTCGCTTTCGAGTGGTTCTTCAGGGATTATCGCAGGTGCCATAATTTCACAGGTTGATGCAAACAGCCCGCTCATGAATTTCAAGTGGGTAGGCTATCTGGCAGCTGTAAGCACACTGTTGTCGCTTCTTGTGGTGCGCATACTGAAAAGGATTGCGATTGAGAAGTTGGTGGACTAATTATTGACGATATTCTCAAACCAAAAAAGGCTGATTCTCCGCATTCCATGGAGAATATTAGCAATCGTTTTGCAACACTATTACTGAGAGAAATATCAAATGAAAAAGATTCTACTCAATGCTTTTATGCGCTGAATAAATGACAGAATTATTAATTAGTGGTCGATTTTACCTTTCCACTAGTCGTTGTGTGGTCGATGAATGATCCGCCCCGAATATTCTGCCCAAATACAATCCGGATGCTATATCCGATATATCTATTCTGGTACACTAGTGAGGCCGTGTTGTGAGTGAACTATTTTACCGCTCTTGATACAATGTCTTTTATGTCTATTTCGGAGAATAGCGTCATTCATTTGTTTCGCCAATATCTTCATTCCACAAGGTGGGATGCTCTTCAATGAATTGTTTCATCAACGCTTTGCAATCTGCGTGATCAACTACCTGCAATTGCACACCCCTGGATTTCAACAAATCTTCTTCCCCCATGAAGGTGCTATTTTCTCCAATTATCACCTTGGGAATACCATAAAGTAAGATAGTACCACTGCACATTGGACAAGGCGATAACGTCGTATAAAGTGTGCATTCACGATACACTGATGCGGATTGACGCCCTGCATTTTCTAAGGCATCCATTTCACCGTGAAGTACCACGCTGCCCCGCTGAACTCTTCGGTTGTGGCCCCTGCCAATGATATGGCCATTATGCACCAAAACGGAACCAATCGGAATTCCCCCCTCTTGATAACCTTTTAACGCTTCATCGTATGCGGCTTTCATAAACTCATCCATAAGTCAACTTTTTATATTTCTTAATTTTCGAATCCGCAATGTATGGCTTAATAGTCGCGGTGCTTAAAGTTGAAGATGAGTAAGGCTCCGAATATCAGATGCTCATGCTGTTTCGTTTTTCGAAATTATTTGAAGGAGCATTTCCAAAGGCATGATTTTTTTCTTGCAAAACATGCTACTCATACTCATTTCGTCGCATCCATTTCACTCCCTCGAGAACCGCCAACATCGCGCCTGCAGCTGCCAATGCCGGGAGAAAGTGAGTGTATCCGGGATGTTCGAAGTTGAAAATGAAATTGAGCGCAGGCACAGCTATGGAAAGCAGCAATAGACTGAACGCTGAGCCTAAAATGAGCATCGTTACCTTGCTACGTTCCTTCAAGGTGTCAAAGAATGAACGTGTATTGGATAGGTCGGTGAGGATGAGAAAAATATTACCTATTATCAAAGTTGAAAATGTGATGGCACGAACCTCGCCATCCGTGTGTCCTTCATGGTAAGAAAGTCCATACACGGTGAGCACAGTAGCTAGTAGTATCAAGCCTTTGAAAACGGCGAATAGTATTTTATTTCCTCCGAAAAATCGTTGATTGATATCCCGTGGGCTGCGCTCCATGATGCCTTTCTCTTCTTGCTCTGATTCAAAGGCGATGGAGCATACAGGGTCGATGATGAGTTCCATGAATACAATGTGAATGGGGAATAGCAGAACCGGTAATATCGGGAAAAACGCCGGTAATAAAGTGAGCACAATAATCGGAATGTGGATGGCCATGATGTAAGACATCGCCTTTTGCAGATTGTCGAAAATGCGGCGGCCTGAGCGAATCGCCCTCACAATCGAGGCGAAATTATCGTCGAGTAATACAATGGATGCGGCTTCGCGGGCTACGTCTGTACCTTTTGCGCCCATGGCAACTCCAATATTCGCAGCCTTTAGCGCTGGGGCGTCATTCACGCCGTCGCCTGTCATGGCTACTATTTCTCCTGAAGCTTTTAACGTGTTTACGATAAGTAGCTTCTGCTCCGGAATGACGCGAGCGAAAACGGAAGTTTCCGAAATTCTTCGCGAAAGTTCTTCCCCATGTAACAGTATGAGCTCATCACCAGTCATCACTTTACCCATATGTTCTATTCCGATTTTATCCGCAATTGCAAGAGCTGTTGCCGGATAGTCGCCGGTTATCATGCATACACGTATGCCTGCGGCTTTACATTCTTGAATGGCTTGAGGTACTTCAGTGCGAATTGGGTCTTCGAAGCCGAGAAAGCCGAGAAGCCTATAGGCGAAGCCATGCTGCGTATCGGGTAAACTATTGCCTTCATGTGTTGCCTCTGCTACTGCAATGACTCGATAACCTTGCGAAGCCATTTGATGCACGATTCGCATGTTTTCGTCATGTTCATCTTGCGCTAGCTTGCACAATGAAAGCACGGCTTCAGGTGCTCCTTTGGCGGTGAGGTAATAATGCGTATGATGATTTGTTTTATATGCGCGTGTCATCATCAACAATCCCTTGCTGAGGCTGTATTCTCGTTCGAAATCGAGCGCAGATATTTCATAGGCCATCTCACTATGCAGAGCAAAAATGGCTTTTTCCATTGGGTCATTAGTATCGATTGCTGAGGCAAGGCATCCGGCGGAAACCAATGTTTGAAACGCCGGTTCGGCAGGATTGAAACCGGTCTTTTCTATGATTTTATTGCCTGTCGAAACGGCGGCAATAATCATTTTGTTTTGCGTGATGGTGCCGGTTTTGTCGCTGCATAATACCGTGGCAGATCCGAGTGTTTCGATTGCACTGGAACGCCTG